>NZ_JASDCD010000015.1:0-112624 GCF_030408095.1 Pseudoalteromonas sp. APC 3893 | reverse complement strand
CTTATTATCTTCAATTGGGTATATTTCACCAGCTCAATATGAAACAGACTACTATGATAATTTAAACGAGTCAGGTAAAGTGGCCTGACTTAAACAAACTGGTCTCCGATGAACTCGGGGCGATTCAGCTTATTACTTCGCTATTTTCTAGTGTTAACAATATATAAGTTAAATAAAGTGGATTACCCTCACTTTTTTCATGAATTAATGTGACGATATCTTCATCATTGCAATCTAATTTTGTAATTCCATGTTTTTTTGCTAACTCTTTAGTATCCTGAATGCCCCAAGCAGGCAACTGGTGCTCCCTATAACTGAAGTCCTTTTTAAGAAAATTTAACTCTTCAACAGGCTGGGAGCCTAATACTATTGTTACGTTATCGGGAATGCATACCTGAGATATATTTTCTAGAATTTGAGTTTTTTCTTTAGGTAAGCTAATGGACGAACTTAGAACTCTATTAATATGGTCTAAGCCATCTACTATTATTACAAGCGGCTCTTCTATTTTTTGCAAAAGCAAGTTTAGTTCATCTAAGTTAGCCGCAAAAGTCTGATTTTTTACTTTAGTTAGCTCCGGATATACTTTTTCTATTCCGCTTATTAGATTTCCAAAAAATGTATTAGAGCTGACCCTTCTCTCAACAAATTCGTCTTCAGTACTTGTGAAACAATAATGGCGAAGAACATTTATTTCCTCACGTTCTAAGTAATCTATTAGATTGGTTAGAAACCATGACTTACCAGCTCCTGGTTCACCTGATAAAATTACTTTCTTGCTGTTTACAACAAAGTTATAGAATGAACTATATCTACAATCGGACTTAACGTTTTTACTCTGGTCAATTTCAAACTTTTGCTGAACTTTTCCAAAATCAGTTTTAATGCGCAGATCTTTCAATACATCTAGAGTTGCTACAACCGCAGAGTTGGTTCTATAACTACCAACGTGCTTTACAAGTCTCACTAAAAAATCAATGGTGTTAATATCATCGTTTGGATATTGTCCAATTCCTAGCCTTGTGGCTTGCGAGATTAATATTTTTTCTAGTTCATGTGGAGAATCAAATTTTAAACTGGCTTTTGGAAGGTTAACTTCAATTAGAAGGCATTCACAAAATTTTCGGAAATCATCTCTATCAATGTTATTTTCTTTTACATATTGCTTTAGACTATCCCAACGGTTGAAATTCTCAGGCTCAACTTCCCAAAGTTGGTTTATGTCGATCTTAAAAACTTTAGTTGGAAATGAGTCGAATGACGATAGGCTTGAAGGCTGAAGGTTTAACACCTTCAGAATTTTGCTTTCAACAGGCTCATCCCAGGCTAAACATAACCTAAATTCAGTATGAATATTGCTAAGAGCTTTCCATGATTCATATAATTTATGTAACGCTATCTTATAGTGGCTATCGGCAGAAAGGTAATCTTTGGTGAGCCTGACAGATGTCTGTTCATTGCTATATTTTACTTGCTTGCGTTGTACTTTATCCCCGTTAGTTATAACTAAGTCATCGAATCTATCCGGGGTATCTCCTGTCGTATGCTTTTTGTCTATTGAGAAGATGCTTTCTCGATTGCCATTTAGTATCTCTTCCAGTATGAAATAGCTTGTTATTAGATCTTGATAGTCATATCCTTCATGCGCATTATTTAAGCTCAAACTGTTCCTCACCTTGGATTTAGTATTAGTATTTTAATGCTCGGTTTCATTCTACATACCATTGACAAATGAGTCATCACAAAATAATGGATACAGTCACTCCATATTGCTATGCAATTAGGTTTATCAGCTAATCATTATTAAAATTTGGTCAAACACTGAAGCCAAGAAATGTTACGAGTCGTTACTCTAAGTAGGAATGGGGCAGAAACGAGTTAGTACCACCGTCCGCTTACATGGCTCTTTGCAGTCAATCGATAATGCAAAACACCAAGGTTAACTGAAGCTGTGTTTTGTCACACTCAACCCAACCTGCGTAAGAACCAAAAAAGGCGCTTCCTGTTAAGGTAAGCGCCCTCTGACTATTTTAGCTTTTACTTATTTTACGATTTTCATTTCGTCTAACAAGTTTTGTGCGTTATCTACTTTATCCATCACCCATAGCATATAGCGAGAATCAACGTGGATTGAACGGTTAAGTGCAGGGTTGTAATCCCAATCACCAATGATACTTTCGTATACACCGTCAAACAGTAAACCCACCAGCTCCGCTTTGCCATTAAGCGTTGGTGAACCTGAGTTACCACCGGTAGTATCAACATTTGATAAAAAGTTAACCGGCACTGTGTTCATGCCGCCGGTGTAGTCACCATATAATTTAGCTTTGATCTGCTTTTGCAGATTTTCAGGGGCATTAAACGGCTCAACATTGGTGTTTTTAGCAAGTAAACCTTCAAGTGAGGTAAACGGTGTTGCTACTAAACCATCCTGCGGAGAATAGCCACCCACCGTCCCGTAAGTTACACGGAGTGTGCTGTTTGCATCTGCGTACACAGGTTTGTTTTGTGCTTTATTATAAGCAATAATGGCAGCCATCAGTTGCGGGCGCGCAGCTTGTAGTTTACCAGCGAGTGCTTTGTCTTTATCTTCTTGTGCTTTCATAACAGCAAAAATGGCATCAGCATATTGAATAAACGGATCATTACTTGTCTTAATTTGCGAAAATGATTGCTGAGCCAATTTTAAACGTGTGTCTTCATTATTAAGTGATGATTTAGCATACATCTTATCTAGTAATGCACTGTGCTTTGCTTTATCAAAACCATTTTGTAAGTTAAATGCTTTATCAACCTGGGCGAAGCGTTCTTGTTTTGGTAGTGCGGCATAAAGCTCTAAAAAGTGCAGTAAGATTGCTTTATCAACATTTTCGTCAAAGCGGCGCGTCATACGTTTTAAGCCTGCTTCAAGTCTTGGCATATCACGCTCTTGAAAACCAGACTCACGCTCACTATTTGGTTTTTGCTTTTCATACGCTAAACGGTATAAACGACGAGCCGTACTGATCATTTGTGAGCGATGTACATAGCCTAACATGCGATCGCGTTCGTTATGCTCTTGTGACTGCTCAACTAATGATGAAAGTTCAGCTAATACGCTGCCGTATTGCTTCTTCAGTTTACGATCGTTATTGATCCAGTTTGTTAAGTCTTGTTCAAACTGTTTTTTACGCTCATACATAGTGCCTTTATTAAAGCTTTCGATCATTGAGCCGTAGTTTTTAATGTAATTGTTATACCCTGCAATAGTGCTTTCATAAGCAATGCGGGCTTTACTGCCATCTTCAGAGTTTTCTTCGATTAACGATACATATTTACTATTGTGAGTACGCGCTTTTGGGTAACTAGTATTAAATACGTAATCAACCTCTGCGGCAATGCGATAACGGTTTGTACGTCCTGGGTAACCCGTAACCATAACAAAGTCGCCTTCTTGAACACCTTTAGCACTCACACTCAAATAAGAGTCTGGTACGTAAGGTACGTTATCTTCGCTGTACTCAGCCGGTTTACCATCTTTACCAACATAGGCACGGTAAAAGGCAAAATCACCCGTGTGGCGTGGCCACATCCAGTTATCTATATCACCACCGTATTTACCTACGCCCATCGCTGGTGTATAGGCTAAACGAACATCTTTAATTTCGAGCGATTTTATTAAGTAAAACTCCAAACCACCATGAAATGAATACACATTACAACGGTAGTTATCATCCGCTTCACACTCTGCTACAAGTTGTTTTTCATTTTTTTCAAGAGCGTCGTAACGTGCTTTTGCACTGAGCTTTTCAGTGCCTTTAATCACTTTGTCAGTCACGTTTGTTACGGTTTCTGTTACATAAACACGAGAGCCAGGGGCTGCAGGTAAATCGTCTGATGCTTTTTTAGCTAAAAAGCCATTTTCTAGTATATTATTCTCTGGTGTTGAGTTGTATTGAATCGAACCATACGCACAGTGGTGATTAGTTACCACTAGCCCTTTTGGTGATACAAACGATGCTGTACAGCCACCAAGGCTGATAACAGCGTTCATTGGGAACTCCGTTAACTTAGAGATTGATTTTGCATCTATCTCTAGGCCTTTTGCTTTAAGTATAGATTCAAGCTCTGGTAGTTGATGTGGCTGCCACATACCCTCATCAGCAAATGAAGTACCTGTAAATGCCAAAGCACACAGTGCAATAAGAGGTTTTAAACGCATGAAATTTCATCCTTTTTGTTATTTATAAATTAGGTTACGCGTGAATAGTTAGGAGGGTCAATATTTCTGCGACCAAAGGCGGTGTTATAATGTAACAAAATGTATAAACACTTTGCACATGCTGAACTTTTAACTTAACAGCAAATGCTGCAATCAAATTGTCATCATTAATAGCTAAAATTTTAATAATTATTAAGAAAAAAGCAGCCAACGATGCCTACTATTTTTGTGATCAACCTTGAACGTTCACCTGAGCGATTAGCAAACAGCCAGCGACAATTAGCCGCACATGGGCTAAGTTTTGAGTGTATAGATGCAATTGATGGGGCAACACTTACGCCAGCACAAAGAGAAATTAATTACAGTCCTAGCCTCAATAAGCAAAAATATCACTACCCGCTCAGTGCTGGACAAATCGGCTGTTATTTAAGTCATCGTAAAGCGTGGCAAACTATTGTTGATAGGCAGCTTGATTACGCTATTGTGCTTGAAGATGATTTTATCTTAAAAAATGATCTTACCCATACAATCAAAAATATTGAACAAGCACCAATAGATTGGCAGATGATAAAATTATCTGCTTATCAAAACAGAAGCCGCTCTATTGCCTTCCAAGTTCCTTTACAGCATAAGCAACACTTAGTGATCCATAAAAAGTTGATGACAGGCTGTTGCGCTACTGCAATAAGTTTTGGCGGAGCCAAACAATTGCTAGCAGCGACTGAAAAATTTGGCCGCCCTGTTGATTGTGACTTACAACATATATGGGAAACTAAAGTAGCAGGCTATTCGTTAATGCCTTATCCGTTTGCTCAAAACTGTGAACAAGTTAGTGATATTAAAGCACGTAGTGCGGCCAGTGTTAAAAAATCATTTTTCGCACGCAAAAATCAACAATTAACCAGTGCTATAAACAATCACTTTGCTACGGCTGCATTTATTAAAAAGACGAAACGCACTTTTCACACCCCTAAAAGTAAAAAAGGAGCCGCAGCTCCTTTTTACTCATAACCTAGAGTCACTAAATAGTATTTATTTCTTAGCGAGTTTTGGGTGTTCAACACCCATCCATGCTTTAAATAATGCCATTTGCTGCTCATTGGCATTTTTAAGCGCCACTACCTTTTTAGCTTTATCAAAGTCTTCACTGAGCACTAATGTCGTACTTTGTAGTTCATCACGGCGAATGTAATCAATCGTTACTTTGTCACCGGCTTTGAATGTCTCTAACGATGCTTTTAAGTCTTTTCCAACATGCTTTTTATTGATAGCAACGATTTTATCATCGGTAGTTAAACCAGCCTGCCATGCTGCGCCACCACGACGAACATGAGTAAGGGTAATTAACTCACCGGTATTTTTAGCAAAGCTGTCAATACTGGCCACAGACTTTGCACCTTTAGGACGAGCAAGTTCTAACCCTACTTTTGCTAAAAGCGCATCAAAATCTATCGCTGCTGGGCTATCGACATTCGTAGCCCACCAATCACTATAGTCCCGCCCCGTTAAGTCTTTTAAAATAGTTTTAACATTCTCAGCAGTAAAACCATGTGGCATTTTGTGATCTTTATACAGCGCACGGTGAACATCGCGGTAACTTTGCTGACCGTTACTTTTATCGAGTAAGTCTATATCAAGCGCCATTGAAATTAACGCGCCTTCTAAATAAATATTAGTGCTGTAATTACGGGCATGATCGCCACCTTGATTAATCCACTTATCAAAGCTCGTTTCAGTGGCACTTTGTACTTCACGTCCAGGGGTTTGTAAATGACGGTTAACGGTTTTTGTTAAGGTTTTAAGAAACTCATCGGTAGTTGAAATACCCGCACGTACCATCAAATGATCTTCAAAATAGCTAGTAGAGCCTTCAGCAATCCAGAGTAATTTATCAAAGTTCATATTCGTGTAATCATAAGGTACAAGCCCTTCTGGGCGATAGGCTTTTACATTCCAGGTATGAATAAACTCATGAGCTGCTGTTGAAATAAATGCAAGGTAATCTTCGCGTGAGCCAAAACGATTACGCGGGCGTTGAATAATCGTCGAGTTTAAATGTTCAGTGGCTCCCCCTGCTCCAGATGTTGCATGCACCATAAATACATATCGCTCATACGGGTAGTCATCCCAAATTACGTTGCCTGTAGTAACGAGCTTTTTTAAGTCTTTAAGCATTAGATCAACATCGTAATTACCTTCGCCCCAAATGACTAACTCGTAATCTCGGCCATCAACCTCAAATTTATGTAATTGGTTGATACCTGTTTCGATGGGTGAATCTACCAGTACATCGTAATCAGCCGCTTTAAAACTATGCTTTGAACCGTTATTTGCCATGCCAGAAACTGAACGCCAATCTTTTGGAACATCAATCTTGACGGTAACTGGCTCTTGACGAAATGATTCGCTGAACATAAAAAAGCCTGATGCATCAATAAATGCATGGCTATCATCAATATGACGAGCTCGTTTACCTAACTCATTGGCATAGATTTGGTAATCGATATTTACTTCGGTTGGTTCATTAAGGTGTACGCGCCATGTACTGGCGTTTACTTTTTCCCATTTAAGTGCTTTGCCATCATCATCTTTCGCTGAGAAATAGCGTACTCCATTAGCTAAATTTAAAATTTCATAACGACCTGTGCGCCATGCTGGTAACTTTACGTCTAAATGTGCTTGTGCCGTTTGAGGGAACTCCACACTGACATTACCTAAGTGGTGCGCAGGCTCAGTGATTGACAATGAATAATTAACATCGGCCATGGCCGAATGTGACAGCGCAGCGGCAATTGATAAAGCTAAAAACTTTTTCATAAAAACTCTTAATATTTATAATTTATTACCGAGGAGCCTAACAACGATAGAAAAAAATGTGAATTAAAAGCGACAAAATCCAGGTCTATTAAGGTCGATGAATAAAAATCAACATCAAATCCTAAGTTTTTGACTTGGTAACTACATTTGTGCCAATTTTGTTGTAAACTTAATGCTATAGACAATTTAATCAATGGCGGTAACTCTTAGTGTCAGAAAAGCTCGATGTTTTAAATAAAAAGCTAAAACAAGCCATTGATACACGTATGGTACTCGAAAATGCGCGTAAGTATCAGGTGGATACATTATCAAACCTAACAGCTAAACTTTCTCTGAGTTGTAAAGGGTTGGATATTGAACTTGATAACCGTTTAGCTAAGTTCAGAAGTGCACTTTCAAAAGGTGTCGACTTTGAAAATTTCGCTCCACTGATTGATGAAATTTTAGCTTTATTGAAAACCCAAGAAGCGCAACAAACAGCCAAGCAGCGAGAATTATATAATAGCGTATTAGATGCAGGTAAATTATTACAAAAAACCAAAGGTTTACCTGACGCGACCCGTAGAACTTTACGCCATCTTTTAGACCACGAGCTGAATAACGTACAAGCAACCAACGATTTCATCCCAATTTTGAATCAATTAGTGGCTATCTACCACCAAGCATTGAATGTAAAGCTCACGCTTTGCCAAGAAGAAGCGGGTACTAGCCAGCCAGGCTTAGCAAAAGAGTTACTCACGCTTGCAAATGATTTGGTGTTTGAAGATGAAGCCGCTGATCAAGTAAAAGCTATTAAAAATAGAATTTCTGAAACAGACACGGTTGATGACTTACTCAATGCAGCCATTGAGATTATTCGCATTATTGCGAGTAACATCTGTAAAGAGCGTCAATCAGCACAAAGTTTTTTAGTTTCATTAAATCAAACCCTTGAAGAATTACATCATTCAATTGTTGCAACGAGTAAGCACTCTGAGTCTATGGGGGCAGAATTTGATGCGCTTAATAAGCGCATTGAGAGCAAAATTAATAACCTGACAACTCAAACGCAAGATGCTACCTCTATTTCATCTTTAAAAGCCTTAGTCGATAATGAATTAAAATCACTCAGCAAAGATTTAATTGAAAAAGAGCGCCTTGAACAAGAAGACAGGCAAGCGCTGATAAAAAGCTTTAAAGATATTAACCAGCGCGTAGGTAACTTAGAAGGCAAATTATCTAAATATAAGAAGCGCTTACATGAACAACGCTTTAAAAGTTTGCTTGATGGCTTAACAAAGCTGCCTAATCGAGCCGCATTTGATGAACGATTTAACCATGAGTTTCATTTATTTGCAGTGCAAGAGTTTGATGTTACTTTGGTTGTTATCGATGTTGATCACTTTAAATCAATAAATGATCGATATGGCCATAGCGCTGGAGATAAAACACTGCAAGTGATTGCAAAAGCATTACAAATGTCGATTCGTAAATCAGATTTTATAGCGCGTTACGGTGGTGAAGAATTTGTATTACTTATGCCTGGAATGTCACTAGAGCATGCGAGCGCGCCGCTTGAAAAACTACGCAAAGCAGTAAAAGGCATTCCCTTTAAATTTAGAAGTAAAAATGTTGAAATAACAATTTCAATCGGTGCAACCCAGTTTAAAAAAGGCGACACCCCTTTAGAGGCTTTTGACCGTGCCGATGATGCACTCTATAAAGCAAAAAATACAGGTCGTGATAGGTTATGTATTAATAAATAACAACGACTAACCAAGCAGTTACAGCAAGGAATTTGCCTATGTTAATACAGTTAAACCCGACAGGTGTGTTAGATTTACTGTCGCAATTAGAAGTTGATTTATTAGAGCAGTCCTCTACCAGTGAACGCTATAAGCTATTTAGAAATTGCGCTCTGGCCGTCTTAAACGTTGGCAGTCATACCGATTCAAGCCTAGAAATTTATAACAAATACGAAAACTTTGATATTCGTTTATTAAGCCGTGAACGCGGCATTAAAATTGAATTAGAAAACCCACCAACAACGGCATTTGTTGATGGCGAAATTATTACGGGTATTCATGAACACATTTTTTCTGTTATTCGCGATATTCTCTTCATCTGTCAAAAATATGAAAAAGATCTAACCGAACAAAAAGCTATAACTCATATGGTCTTTGATATGCTTCGTAATGCGGGAGCATTAAAGGTCGATAGCGATCCGAGTATGATTGTGTGCTGGGGTGGCCACTCGATTAGTGAAATAGAATACAAATACACCAAGCAAGTCGGTTACGAATTAGGGCTACGTGGTTTAAATATTTGTACCGGCTGTGGTCCTGGTGCAATGAAAGGGCCAATGAAAGGGGCAACCATTGGCCACGCCAAACAACGTAATACCGATAATCGTTATCTAGGTTTAACTGAGCCAAGTATTATTGCCGCAGAGCCACCCAATCCTATTGTTAATGAATTAGTGATACTGCCTGATATTGAAAAGCGATTAGAAGCATTCGTTCGTACAGCACATGCAATTATTATTTTCCCGGGCGGCGCTGGCACAGCAGAAGAGTTGCTTTATCTATTAGGTATTTTATTACATCCAGATAATCAAAAGCAGTCGTTGCCAGTTATTCTTACTGGACCTAAAGAAAGTGAAAGTTATTTTATTGAATTGTGTAAATTTATAGAGCTGACATTAGGCCATGAAGCCTTAACTAAATTTGAAGTAATCATCGACGATCCGCAATTAGTGGCTGTAAAGCTCAAGTCAGCTATGGCCAATGTCCGCGATTATCGTAAAAGCCAAGGTGATGCTTATTACTTTAATTGGACTTTAAAAATAGATAACGACTTTCAACAGCCTTTTGCTCCAACCCACGAAAACATGGCGGGGTTAGATTTGCATTTAAATCAGCCTAAGCAAATTTTAGCGGCTAATTTACGTCGCGCATTTTCTGGCATAGTGGCAGGCAATGTAAAAGATGAAGGCATTCAAGCAATCAAGAAACACGGCCGATTTGTACTCAGTGGCGAACCTGCAATAATGAAAAATATGGATAAATTGTTACAGGCATTTGTCGCGCAAGGGCGAATGAAATTACCTGGGACAAAATATATCCCTTGTTATGAAATAAAAGCTTAAAGGTTACATGTGTCTGGACAATTACTTTTAATAGATGCGCTAAACTTGATAAGGCGCATCTATGCCGTTGATAGTAACCAAAACAAAGGTAGCGAAGAGCAAATGATTATGACCTGCTGTCAACGCGTTGCACATGCTTGTCAAAAACTCATTCGTTCATCACAAGCAACCCACGCAATTGCGGTATTCGATGGCGATAGAAGTTGGCGTTATCACTATTATCCACAGTATAAAAATAGCCGCTCCCCGATGCCTCAAACACTCAAAGATAACTTAGCTAAATTTAGTAAAGCAATTGAGGAGACAGGGATTGTTGTATTCACCCCAGAAAATGATGAAGCCGATGATATAATTGCAACACTTGCTTTTAAAGCCGCGAGGCACCATGTATCAAGCACTATTGTGTCAACTGATAAGGGGTTTTTGCCCGCTTTGAGTAGCACAATCCATGTTTATGACTATTTTAAAAAAAGCTACGTAGAGCAACAAAGTATCCTAGATAGATTTAATGTAGAGCAACACAGATTGCTCGACTTTTGGGCGCTTGCAGGCGATAAAACCAATGATATTCCTGGTGTAAAAGGAATTGGCAGCAAAAGTGCGCAGGAGATTATTAGAAAACATCAGGATATTACCCAAGCACTAGATGATGACACACTCTCAGTGGCTATTCGTAACAAGCTAAGTACTGGAATGGAAATGTTTATCATATCAAAACAACTTGTTAGCCTACGAACTGATATCCATTTAGGCTTTAGTTTAAAGCAATTAAGACTCAACTTATCGCATTAACATAGCTGTTAGCTGCAGCTATGCGTATACTTGATAACAGAGCTTATCTTCATATGATCAATGTAGTGGCGCAGATGCGTCCGACTTTAAGAGAGTACAATGTTTAAAAAGGTTTTTCGTTACATCATACTAGGCCTAGGTGTTTATGCACTTATCGCTACTTTAGTAATTACCTTTTATAAAGATGATCCTCAGGCGATGATTTGGCAAGACAGAGAAGCGTTTAATAAACGCTTCATTGCAAAGCTAAGTATTGAACAACCGACAAATTTAAATCATGTATTGGATGATTTAGGCAGTCCTGACTTAACATATGCAAAACGCGTTGAAGAAAACGTATGGCAGATTATTTTTTACCGTACTCAACACGTTAAATCTGACGGTATTACCACAATGGATGAATGTACCGGATTACTATTTAAAAATGGTGAGCTCATTTTATGGGGCCCAAGTGCTTATGAAACCTATATGCGCCGGGCTGACTAAGTTAATGCAAAATTCACCTTCTGAGCCGCTCATTTCCTTATATGAAAAAACACATCAATTATTGCGCCTATATAATGATAAAGAGCAATGGCCTCACACTTACCCACTATTGAATCAGCTTGCTGAGCAATTTTATCTGCTATATAAAACAAATCCAAATGCCCTACAAGCTCAACTGAGTTTGTATGTTGAAAGTTATGGTTACACTACAAATTTAGTTGTTACACAATGCACTCTTATCGCAGTTTTTTGTAAGAGCCTTAGTTATAACACGCAGGTATCACAGCTATTGCTCGCCGTTTGCCTCACTAATTACTTATGTGTTCAAGTACAGACGAATAAATTAGCTAAACAACACACTCTCAATCCGCAAGAGAAAAAACAATGGCAAGCGCGCCATCAATTGGCAATAAAGTTATTACAGTCGGCAAAAGTAGCCACGCCAAACATAGCTCGGATATTGGCTCCACTGAACAAATATAAGCAAGCTTTATTGAGCACGCCAAAAATCATGATTTATGACGGTGCAACAACACTGGTCGCTCTGGCCAACATTATTGCCATGAACATTACATACCGTGCTGCAAACGACCATGTAAGCTTATACAAGGCAGTGGCTGATATTTATGTACGTACCCCAAATAGCTTTGCCCAGCACGCATTAAAATCACTGATTAGTGAGATTGGACCCTACCTACCAGGTAGCATAGCTATCTTCTCTGATCAGCAATTGATCTACGTTGGCAAAATCAGTAAAAATAAGATACTAATCGTTAACTTAAATGATGAGAAACGAGTTCGCTGGCACGCGATATCTGGTAAAATTAGTTGTCAAGACAAGCAACGCCCAACCAAAGACAAACGTTTGATCTACGGTATTTGGTTTAATGAACACCTTGCAGCCCCTATTAACACTTCAGTGCATACTCAACAGCAGATTATTTTATTAATTAGTCAACTGAAAATTCAACACGAATATTCATATCACGCAATTGAAAAACTGTTAAAGAATCAAACTAATACCATAAACAATTTACGAGAAGCCGTTAAACCCTATAATAAAGAGCATTTAGCAGGTAAAGATCTACGCCATTGCTTATCTATGGTGGGAATAGATAACGCACCAGCAATTATACAACGGGTTCTTTTTCAGCAGCTTGTACAAACCCATCACCACCCTTTACAAGAACATATTAGAATTAGAACGGACGCGATTATTAAAATATTAGCATTACTAGTGAGTAAAGATACTAGCTTGCAATTTGAACAACTTACATTACCCGTTTATGCATATGTAGCCTATTTATTTGACTACTGTAGTAATGCGCTAAGTCGTAAAATATTAAGCGATGATGAAGCCAAAAGTGATATTAGTCGCCCTCTGGCATGGCTATTTGGTGTAGAAAATCACGATAGCGAGCAATTATCGATTTCATTACTGAATCTAGTTGGTGATAACCCTTGGACCCAGCCTTTACTTGATGCAGAACAAAATAAAAAACAAAAGCTCAGTGTTGAATCCCAGTTATGGGTCTGCGTTAAACTTTTAATACTCAATGTGTTTCGGCCTGAAGTACCACTTAGTAGTTGGCAAAATCAGACTATAAATAGCGTGCTTAAGAATTTAGGTTGGCAAAGCAGTCAGCATTTTTATGCGCATTTGCCAGACTTAAATTTGTCATCTAGCGTCTGATACCATCATTTTATTAGACATATTGCCTAATTTAACGGGTTTTAGTGGAAATTTACTGAATAAATTGCTATAAAAGCCGCTTAAATTTTCATATTCATTCACGTAAATAAATCTAACATGCGATCGCAGATTGTTTTTGCGAACTATTTATGTGCATTTCTAACTTTAATAGGAAAACTTCATGGCTAAACAAACCATCACAGTGATCAAAGGCGACGGCATAGGCCCAAGTATTATTGATTCAGCTCTTGAGATATTACAAGCCGCAGGATGCGATTTTGATTATGAATTCGTTGATGCAGGTCTAGCCGCGTTAGAAAAAACGGGTGAGTTATTACCGCAAGAGACTATTGAAACTATTGCACGTAATAAAATCACACTTAAAGGCCCGTTAACAACGCCTGTTGGTGAAGGTTTTACTTCAATTAACGTAACACTGCGCAAGCAGTTTGGTCTATACGCTAACGTACGCCCTGTTAAATCATTTGTTGGTACTAAAGCACGTTACGAAGACATTGATATCATAACAGTACGTGAAAACACCCAAGGTATGTACTCAGGCTTAGGTCAGGTGGTATCTGAAGACGGTAATGAAGCCCAAGCTATGTCGATGATCACACGTGACGGCGCAGAAAAGATCTTAACATTTGCTTATGAGCTTGCAGTACGTGAAGGCCGTAAAAAAGTAACAGCGGTACATAAAGCAAATATCTTAAAATCAACTTCAGGCTTATTCTTAAAAGTTGCCCGTGAAGTTGCTGAGCGCTATCCAGAGATAGAATCAACTGAAATGATTGTTGATGCAACGTGTATGAAACTTGTTATGAGCCCTGAAGAATTTGATGTAATCGTTACAACAAACCTATTTGGTGATATCTTATCTGACTTATGTGCGGGTCTTGTAGGCGGTTTAGGAATGGCTCCTGGTGCTAACATTGGTGAAGATGCCGCTATCTTTGAAGCTGTACACGGCAGTGCTCCAGATATCGCAGGTAAAAACCTTGCTAACCCAACATCAGTTATTTTAGCATCTATCCAAATGCTTGAGCATTTAGAAATGGCTGATACAGCTGAACGTATTCGTAGCGCAGTTGCTGACGTTATTAAAACGGGTGACCGTACTACTCGCGATTTAGGCGGCAGCCACGGCACCACTGATTTCACTCAAGCTGTGATTGATCGTCTATAGTTTAAAACATCGTTTTGAATATAAAAAAGCCAGTTTTCACTGGCTTTTTTCTTACTAATTTCATGTTATTTTCTTCTAAAGCACACGCCTAACAAACCGAGTAATACCCAGCCGAATGAGCCACCACTTGAACCAGAACTTGTAACCTGCTTTTGTACTGTGACCAACAAAGTAAATTCAGTTGTTTGCGCGGTTTTATCATCAGTAACTGTTAAAGTAACCGTATAGCTACCAGCTTGCTGATAAGTATGGGTTGAGTCTGCTGTGTTGGCTGTTTCGCTGTCACCAAAATCCCATAAATAGCTATAACTTCCGTAACCACCTTGTGTATCACTTTTAAATGCAACGGTTAAATCACTTGCAGAGTACTCACCTTGCGAATTTAATGGCACTTCAACTACTAGATTTTTATTTAAAGTAACGACTTCACCCTTGCTATCAGTCACAATAAGAGATAGAGCGTAATTACCGCTCAAATCATAGTTATGTGACACTGATTTAGTAGTTGCTGTATTTCCATCGCCGTAACTCCAAACATAGGTGTATGGCGCTTGACCACCAGTTACAACTGCCGTTGCAGTTAGTAGGCCTTGATCGATCTCACTGTTAATACTTGCGATTTCTAATGGTGCTGTCAGTGTAATTGTATATTGCTCTTGAGTCGTCTCACCTGATTCGGTTGTTCTTAAAAAACGAACCTCATAACTTCCATACTCTGAAAAAGTCACTGTTGGTCTGAGTTCATCACTTTGCTCATCATTACCAAACTGCCAGTTGAAACTGTCTGTGGGGGTTAACTCCATTCCGTTAATTTCAAACGTCACTGTTAAGTCATTCGCTGTATACGCAATACCAGTTTGGGCACTGTAATTTAGATCAACTTCAACGTAAGAGCTATCAGATGCTTGATCAACAATGGAAAAACTAAAACCAAATGGGTTAAGTGCTACACCTGACTCTCGCTGTGCCGAAAAGTTATAATCAGCTGTATCAGTAAATTCACTGATAGCTGTTAAATGTTCATCGCCCAAACCTTGATGCTGTGAATACACACTAAATGCAGCATCGCGGATTTGAATATCTGTACTTGCAGGGGATTGGCTTGTTCCTTTCGCGATTGCATTTTGATCAGCATCTACAACTAAAATTAAGCCCTCTCCCGGATGCGCTGAGGTATTATTATTCTCATAGCCTAAATTTGCTAACCAAAGCAATAAGCCTGGAGAGTATTGTTCACTTTGCAAACCACTATCAATGCCTTCGTAGCTACGTAGTTGCAAATAATAGTGCTGTGGGGTGTCATAAATATACTCGCCAATTCGGCTAAAACCATTTGACGTAAACGCACTTTTAAACTCTGCGTTATCTTGCCAGATTACATTACCATCTTGACTTATTTTCATATCATCGACGACAAAACCATAGTATTCAACAAGGTTGTCTGTCACATACTTTATTGTAAGATCCACGCTTTGCCCGGCAAATTTAGAAAGATCAAAAGTATGTTCCAGGTAATTATTTGGCTGTTGTGCATTAGGGTGAAATAATGAATCCCCTGTAATAAAATGCTGCACATTTGGGTAATAAGCATTTGTTTGTGACGTGTATTGAGAAGCTATTGCTTGACCATTAACAGTAATTTGCACGTAATCATATTCGTTTTCAATACTATAATGCGCTTTTAGAGTTAATAGGGTCTGTTTATCTGTTGCAGGAATTGTAATGTCCTGCGCCATAGTATTATTTAGGTTATTACCCCTACCTGAGTAATATTGAAATTTACCTTCTACAGGTTGTTTAAATCTTTTTAATGTAGCAGGTAACTCAACTTTAATTTGGTTCAACAATTTATCAGTCGCACTGGCATGACTAATAACGGGGTTATTTATTTCGTTAACTCCACTTAAATCTAACGTGAGCTGATTTAGCCAGTTCCCACTGTAGCGATTTTGTAAATACTCCAGTGCATAAGGGCTAAACATAACTGGCTCTGAACCTTGTGGCGAACCAGCCCAACTGCCGCTTGACATTACAGACCAAGAAGCAACAGGCTCACCAATATTAGTGCTAACTAAATCGTACTCATCTGGCAAGCCTAAATCGTGACCAAACTCATGTACAACCACGCCAATACCCGCATCGATTGGATTAATAGTATACCCGAATAAATCAACCGAGCTGTTCGGTAGCTCTGTTGGCTGAAATTGGTCATTATAAACATAGAATCTATGGGACCATATGGCATCAGTTCCTAATACACCTCCACCGACTTCTTCGCCAACACTCGAGTGGAAAATCATAACATGATCGATAATTCCATTAGGTTCATTAGTGATTCCATCACCATCAATATCGTCCAAATCAGTTAAATCATACTCGCTTAAATCTATACTAAATTGATTTGCGGCTTTTTCTACTGCTTCTTTAACTAGACTTGGCGCATCTATATCTTTGTTATCCCCTTGCCGCTCACCATAAGCTTTAGCGTTTTTATCCGCCTGCACCCAGCCATACACTTGCCCTGTAAAGTTAAAACTATTGCCTGATGCTTGTTGGTAGTATTGATACACACTATTTAAGGTTTGTCCGCTAGGCCCTTCATAACCCGATGTTGAAAACAGCATTTGTTGATAATGTTGCACATCATAGTCAGTATAATACATTGCTGTATCTGTGATTTCTAAACCATTATCGTTATAAGGTAAATCGGGGAAATCGACTAAAATAGCCAATACTTTAACGGTTGTTTTTGTATCTGTAGGTGAAAGTGTTGAGCTATGAGCTTGATGTTTAAACTTAGTTTGTGTAACTAGCCCAGCATGTTTTTTAACATAGTCAGCAGCATGAATAGGGGTAGGTTTACCGATGAACTCATTAACAGCAATATTTTTATCTGAAGATTCTTTCAATTCGTTTCGTTTTTCAAGCCAATAGAGAATTCGTTCTTTATTAACAACACCAATATCAGTTGGGCTCGATGAGTATGCTTTGGCATTAACTAAACCTGTAAACAATGACAAAACAAGTGTGGCGCTTAACTTTATATATTTCACTATGAAGCCTGATTCATGCTTTTAATAATTTTTATAATAACAAAAAAAGACCGTACACATAACAGTAACATCAGCTGCGACACTCAAAAACACAAAACGCATAACTTCTGCTTTTTTTGCGTAATTTGAAATGCATTTCATTAAAAATAAAATGAAAAATAGAGAAAAAAGAAATATTAATGCAGGTTAATCAATTTAAGTATTGACATTAGGTGTTAAAAGACTTAAAAATAAACTATTAAAATAAGTTATGATTTAGTTAAGTGTTATGCACATGCTTCGCTAATCTATATAAATTAAAAGACACTTATAATGAAATATCAAATTCGCCTTTTTAACGTGCTCGTACTGGTCTTAGTCTTAAGCCCAGTGGGGATGTATTGAAAAGTGAATTCGCTTTTTAAAAACCCCCGCCACAAACGGGGGTTTTTTTATGCTTTTAAATAAAATACCTTAGCTACTTTTAAAGTAAGGGTCGATGGCACGCAGAGGAATGAGGATGAGTACACAACAATATAATGGTTCTGAACTAGTTGTTCAGTCATTAAAAAAATTAAAGGTAAAGTATATATTTGGCTACCCTGGTGGGTCTGTTCTTGATTTATACGATGCTCTATTTCAACAAGATGAAGTAGAGCATATTTTAGTCCGTCACGAACAAGCTGCAACACACATGGCCGATGGTTATGCCCGTGCTACTGGCGAAGTAGGCGTCGTTTTGGCAACCTCAGGCCCAGGTGCAACAAATTGCATCACAGGCATCGCTACCGCCTATATGGATTCAATCCCAATGGTTGTCTTATCCGGTCAAGTACCGACAAGCTTAATTGGTGATGACGCCTTTCAAGAAACAGATATTGTTGGGTGCTCTCGCCCGATCGTTAAACATAGCTTCAATTGTCGTAGTGCAGAAGAAATACCAGCAATAATGGCAAAAGCGTTTTATATCGCAAGTACAGGCCGTCCTGGCCCTGTGGTAGTTGAGCTACCTAAAGACATGCTTAACCCTGCGCTTAAATATGATTTTCAATTCCCTGCTACGTCACAGCTACGTACCTATAGTCCTAATACAAAAGGTCATTCAAAACAAATTCGTAAAGCTGTAGCTGCTATTTTAGAGGCTAAAAAGTTAGTTATCTATTCTGGAGGCGGTATTGTTATATCGAATACCTCAGAGCAGCTTACTCACCTAGTTGAATCATTAAATGCGCCTATCACTAACACATTGATGGGATTAGGCGGCATTTCAGGTGTCCATCCTAACTTTATTGGTATGCTTGGGATGCACGGTAGTTTAGAAGCAAACAAAGCGATGGCCAATGCCGATGTAATTCTAGCACTGGGTGCACGTTTTGATGATCGTGTGACGAATAACGTCAAAAAGTTTTGTCCGAACGCAACTATTGTTCATGTTGATGTTGATCCTACATCTATTTCTAAAACCATTAAAGCCCATATACCTGTTGTAGGTTGCTTAGCGACGGTACTTGAACAATTACAAACAGCCATAGATAAAAGCCCTATCAATATCGATCGCAGCGCGCAAGAGGATTGGTGGCGACAAATTATCAGCTGGCGTGAACAAAAATGCCTAAGTTACAGTACTGATGGAGACAAAATTAAACCTCAAGCGGTTATTGAAGCCATATATAAAGCAACAAATGGTGATGCCTATGTAAGCTCTGATGTCGGTCAGCACCAGATGTTTGCGGCGCAGTATTACCCATTTAAAAACCCACGCCAATGGATCAACTCTGGTGGTTTAGGCACTATGGGCTTTGGTCTACCCGCGGCAATGGGTGTTAAACTGGCATTTCCTGATAAAGAGTCAATTTGTGTTACGGGTGATGGCTCAATTCAAATGAATATTCAAGAGCTTTCAACTTGCTTACAATATAACCTAGCGGTAAAAGTTGTATCGCTGAACAATCGTTCACTGGGCATGGTTCGTCAATGGCAAGATATGATGTATAACGGCAGACACTCGTCTTCTTACATGGAATCATTACCCGACTTTGTCAAACTGGCCGAAAGCTATGGGCATGTAGGTATTCGTGTCGATACGCTCGAAGATTTACAACCTGCGATAGATAAAGCAATGTCTATCAATGACAAGTTAGTGTTTTTAGATATCTGTGTTGACGAAAAAGAACATGTATACCCAATGCAAATTAAGCTCGGTGCTATAGATGAAATGTGGTTACGTAAAGGAGTAAAAGCATAATGCGTCGTATATTATCAATCTTACTAGAAAACGAGCCTGGCTCACTATCACGTATTGTCGGCCTTTTCTCGCAACGTGCCTATAATATAGATAGCTTAACAGTTGGCACAACTGACGATCATTCATTATCCCGTATAACAATTACGACTATGGGTGATGATAGAATCGTCGAGCAAATCACCAAGCAAGTGAATAAACTCGTTGATGTGCTCAAGATAATCGACTTAACAGAAATGGCGCATATTGAACGTGAACTACTTTTAGTGAAAGTATTTGCGCAAGATGAAACAAAGCGCGCAGCAGTAACGCGTGTAGTGGATGTTTTTCAAGGTGCTATATTAGATATGGGCCGCAATAGTTATACATTACAGCTTGTTAGCAGTATCGATAAAATCGAATCATTTTTAGATACCTTACGTCATGAGACTGATATTATCGAAGTAGTGCGCTCTGGTGCTGTAGGCATCGGCCGAGGAGATAAAGCCTTAAAAGCTTAGTATTTATAGGCTTACAAAAAAAAGGGCTAATTAGCCCTTTTTTTATTAATAAGATAAAAGTGCTTATTAAGGATTAACTTGGTCTTTAAGACCTTTACCCGCTTTAAAGCTTGGGATAGTTGCCGCTGAAATTTGGATTTCCGCACCAGTTTGTGGGTTACGGCCAGTACGTGCTGCACGCTCTTTTACAGAGAAAGTACCAAAACCAACTAGTGCAACTGAATTACCTTCTTTTAAAGAATTCGTTACTGCGCCAGTGAATGCGTCAAGTGCGCGAGTTGCTGCTGCTTTAGAGATTTCTGCATCAGTAGCGATTTTTTCAACTAATTGAGCTTTATTCATTTGTTAAATTCCTATTCGTTATTATTTTGCCTTCGCAAAACCTATCTTTATGCATTTTTAAAGTATTGGCAACAGCAAATTGCCATTTTTGCTTAAATTCTTAAAAAATGGGTAAAATTTAAATAAATTGCCGATAAAAGTATGATTTTTCATTAATCAATACTGAATAAAGAGGCTTGAAAGCCGTTCAGTTTAGCAATTTCTGTATCATTCAACTTTTTCGATAACTAAGGTCACTTCCCCAACCTCAACGCCAAACTTATCAATAGCTGTGCGGTTAATCAAGCGAGATTGTGTTACCAAGTACATCCAATCATCAAAATCCACTTCTATTTCGCTATCATCCACTTCTAAAACTAGAGAATAAGTCCAATGAAACACACTGCCACTGCTTTTCCCTTGCGCTATACCCAATACATCACTGGCTGTACCCGTTAAGGTATTATCATCGTTTAGTGTAATGTGCCATACACGGCGCTGAGTTTCACCATCATCATAAACAAAGTCTTCTTCAATGGTGCCCTTATTCCCTTCCCAGTATGCATTCATCTCTACAACGAGCTTACGGGTTAACTCACCTTTAAAATCTTGTACAACGCCATACGCTTTGAGCTTGCCATTAAAAAACTGCTTAAAGTTAAATTCTGGACCTGTATCTTGGTAATGTTGCACATCGGGTGCGGCACAGCTTACCAAAAGTGTGCAAGCGAATAATAAACTAACAGCGATAAATCGTTTCATTCTTGTGCTCCAATGAGTTGTTTTCGCATCTGCGGTTCTGATGTATTCTCAGATAGCCAAATAGCTAAAAAACTGTCTGTAAAATCAGTGTCATCAATACCACCAAGCTTTTGCTCATTATGGTAAAAAACACCCTGCCTCTGTTTATCAGTAACATAAGTGAGGCTTTCGCCTTCTTTAATATCAGGCCACAGTGCCAGTAATTGTTGGTCATATTTTCCAACCAGCGAACTTTTGCCTAAATGCTGCCATTGCTCATTAGTCGCTTTGATAATATCTTTGGCAGCAAAGTCCCTTAAGTAAGTTAAAGTTAATCTAGCTGGGTGCTGACCAAACTCATAGTTACCTGATGGAGTGGCAAGCTTAGCATCATAAACATCCCAAAAATAATACTCAAAACGACTCTCTCCTACCGGTTTAAACTCAGCTGCAAAACAACAAAACGATAAAACCAGCAAGGGGCTGCAAAGCAAAATAAACAGTGAGTTACGCATAATCTATCCTCTTACATTACGGTGATAGTTGATTAAATATTCTGACTAGGTTGGGACTGAACGTACAGGGCCGCCTTTTTGTTGACAAAAATAATTACGTTAAACATTAGCGCCCAAGCAAGACCATAACTAAGCCAAAAAAACCAAAGTGGATTTACTATGCTAATAACTTCAAATCTAGCTCCAGCCCAGTAACTTGTGGGTGCAAAAATGGTGCATACGACCACTGATAGATACCACGGCAAGCGAGTTAAAAACCCCATGGAGGTATTAATAGTAAGTAGTAACGCACTCCACAGAAGCACAAACCAAACAGGGTAAGGAGTGGCTTTAAACTCAAGTAAGCCAAGTTGCACCATCATAAATTCAAAACTAAGCGCTATGAACAAACCAATAATTAAAATTATTACATCTAATTTTCGCTGCTTAGATAAGTAAAGCATGAGCGCAATAATGCAAACTATGGCAGGTATTGCTTGGCCTTCAAGGAGCAGGGCCATAAACCATACCCCTTGAAACAGCAAAAAATTAATAACCGAGTGCAATGTCATCACTTGAATGGCTAAATCTAGGCTTACGTGCGACTAAGTGAACAGTGCTCGTCACACGAGTCCTAAAAGCCCCTTCACAGTAAGCTAAGTAAAATAGCCATAATCGATAAAAACGCTGGTCAAATTTTACTTTATCTATTTCAGGCCAGCTTGCGATAAATCGTGCACGCCAATCAGCTAAGGTCCGCGCATAATGAACACCAATGTCTTTCACACTGTGCACCACCATGTCAGACTGTTGCATAATTTGTTTGTTCATTTCGTCAATACATGGCAGGCAGCCACCAGGAAAAATATATTGCTGAAT
The DNA here is from genome assembly GCF_030408095.1 of Pseudoalteromonas sp. APC 3893. Lineage (NCBI taxonomy): Bacteria > Pseudomonadati > Pseudomonadota > Gammaproteobacteria > Alteromonadales > Pseudoalteromonadaceae > Pseudoalteromonas > Pseudoalteromonas sp. APC 3893. The sequence continues at coordinate 90,110 of NZ_JASDCD010000015.1, read as the reverse complement.
AAAATCAGAGTTTTTTAAGTAATGTTGATATCGTTGATCTGCAATAGTGATTGCTTGGATCAACATAGCACCTGTGTCTTTAAGTAGCTCATTACATTTTTTGAAAAAACTTGGTAAAAACTCGTGACCAACAGCCTCAATCATTTCAATTGATACAAGCTTGTCAAAGCGCCCTTCAAGCAAACGGTAATCTTGTTTTAACAACGTAATTTTTTCAGTTAAACCCAGCTGAATTATTTTCGCTTCAACATAAGCATGTTGTTCATCAGAAATAGTAGTAGTTGTTACATGGCAGCCATAGTGAGTCGCTGCATAAATTGCAAAAGCGCCCCACCCAGTACCGATTTCAATCACTGAATCACCTTGTTGTAAATCGACCTGCTGGCAAATTAACGCTAACTTATGATTTTGCGCTTGCTCCAATGTTGCATCTTTTGAAGGGTATACAGCACTTGAGTACAACATTTCTGTACTTAAAAAAGAGGAATATAACTCATTGCCTAAATCATAATGAGCAACAATATTTTTTTTCGATCCTTGCTCAGAATTTTTGTTTTTTAAATGATTTAACCTAAAGTGAATGTTACTGAGGAAGGCAAATTTTTTCTCAAAAGCATCAAGTTGCGCCTGGTTAATGGCAAAAATTTCGATTAGCTTGGTCAAGTCATCGCAATCCCAGTGACCTAAAATGTAAGATTCACCAGCCCCAACACTACCCGACAATGCAAATGCTTTGTACATAGCTGCATCGTTAACTGTCAGCTTAACTGCGCGCTGTTTATCTGCTTTGTTACCAAAGTGGATCACATCATTAGAGTCAATTAACGTGATCTGCCCCTCTTCAATACTATTAAACGCGCCAAATACCAGCTTTTTATATATTTTTAGAAGCCAGTTACTACTTTGGCTATTTGATAAACTGGATACTTTTTCCATTACATCACCTAACTAGTTATGGAGGAGGCTTAAGTGCCGCTTCCTGAGTGACCTATAAACGGCACTCGCTTTATAAACAACTTAAAGGCATGAATATAAATACCTTTAAAAATACTCCAAGTCATCGCTGGAAACTGCTTTAAAACAGCGCTTACATGCTGTTTATTTAACGACTGGCGTTTAAGTCTTAGTGTTGCATCAAACAACAGCTCACTTTCTTTTTTGTTTTCGATATGAATAAGTGCATGATCTTTACTAAATCGCGTAGACCAGTGGTAGTTCATATCTAAATCCATAAAAGGTGATACGGAAAAAACCTTTTTAAAGTTCACTTTCTTTTCAAGTTCAACTAAATAATAGTGACGTTCATTCCACGGGGTATTGCTTACCTCAGCAACCATGTGCGTAAAATCGCCTTTATCTGTTTGGTACACAAAAAAGTTAACAGGGCTAAAATAAATACCAAAACAACGTAGCTGCCCCAACATATAAACTCCACTGAAAGAGTCAGCTACACCAAGCTCAGCTATTTTAGTGAGTGCTCGGGTATAAATAGAATCATCGCTTAAGCTTGCGGACTTTAGATAATCTGATTGCTCAAATTTTAATGCTTTAAAACCTTTTGTACCAAGTTGAGGGTGTATATTATTTAGCAGTTCAGGGGCTGATAAATCAACCCACATCATATACAAAGGGTATTTAAATTGATGGGATTTCACCGCAAATCGACGATGCCTAACATCCCCTGTATAGATAGCGCTATTCAAATTCGACACCTAATTGGCGAGCTACATCAACAGCACTCTTAACTCCATCTTCATGAAAACCGTTATACCAATACGCCCCACAAAAATAGCTATTATTGTTACCATCTATTTGGTGTTTTTGCTGCTGAGCAGCAATAGATGCTTTGTTAAACACTGGGTGATGATAGGTAAATTCACGAAGAATTTTATCTTTATCAATGCCCTCTTTGTGGTTTAAGGTAACGCAAAACTGAGTGTCACTTTTAATACCCTGCAAAATATTCATTTGGTAAGTCACCACCGCCGCTTTATCGGTATTGTCATTCAGTAAGTAGTTCCAACTTGCCCACGCCGCTTTGCGTTTTGGTAAAATACTCGTATCAGTATGCAATATCACAGAGTTTTCAGAGTATGGTATGGCCCCTAAAATGGTCTTTTCATCATCTGATGGCGCCTGTAATAGCTTAAGGGCTTGATCGGAATGACAGGCAAAAATCACTTTATCAAACTGTTCAGATTGACCACCTTTAAAATGAATTGTAACTTTGTCATCAGCCCTTGATACCGTTTCAATATTGCTGTTTAAGCGAATTTTATCTGAAAAGCCATCAATTAAAGGGGTTATATATTCGCGCGAGCCACCAGGGATCACATACCACTGTGGTCTGTTTGTGATGTCTAATAGACCATGGTTGTAAAAAAACTTAACAAAAAACTCAACACCAACACTGCTCATCTCTTTTATGCTGGTTGACCAAATTGCAGCCCCCATAGGTAAAATATAATGATACCGAAAAAAATCATTGAAACTGTGTATATCTAATAACTGCCCAAGGGTTTGCTCTTGCTTGTAACTGTTTTCACTGTGTAACGCTTTACATAGCTTATTAAAACGAACAATATCATTGAGTAACTTATAAAAACGAGGTCGTAATATATTGCGTTTTTGAGCAAACAGACTAGCAAAAGTATGACCATTATATTCAAAACCCGTTTGTTCATTATGCACACTGAAGCTCATCTCAGTGGGTTTTCGTTCAATTCCAATGCGCTTTAATAGTTTTTCAAAATAAGGATAAGTTCGGTCATTAAATACAATAAACCCAGTATCAATGGCATGATCAATACCCTCTACATTCACATCCACCGTAGCAGTGTGCCCACCAATATAATTGTTCTTCTCAAAAACAGTAACGTCATGGTACTTATGAAGTAAGTGAGCACAACTTAAACCCGATATGCCAGAACCTATTATTGCTATTTTTTTCAACGGGATAATCCTTTTGCAAGTTTAAGCCAAAGCGGCAAAGGTAAAATACGTAAACATTTTAAGATGAGGGTAAAACGGTATGGAAAGTGAACTTCTTTACGGCGCTTTTGTACCCCTGAGATAATGTATTCAGCGGCTTTTTGTGCGCTAACAGCCATAGGCATTGGGAAATCATTTTTATCAGTTAAAGGTGTTTTGACAAAACCAGGGTGGACCAGTGTAACGTCAACATCATTAAGGTCCACCGCTAAGCTTTTAGCTAGATAGCTCACACCTGCTTTTGAAGCACCATAAGCCTCTGAACGAGGCAGTGGTAGATAGGTAACACTTGAACTAACTAAAACAAGTTGCCCACCCGATTTGATTTTAGGCAGAAATGCATCCAAACAGTAACCCATTGACAGTAAATTAGTCGTGACAACGCGAGTAAATAAGCTGCTGTCAAAGTTTTTTGCATCATCAACGTATTCACAATTTCCCGCATTGAGGATAACTCTATCAAAGTGAGGGTAAGCAATTGTTGCGCTTTTTATTGCCTGTAAATCTGTCGCATCGAATTCACAAGCTTGGATATTGTTATGCTTTGCAAGCTGCATCAGCTTTTGTGTATTTCGCCCACAAGCAATAACGGTATCACCTAAATCTGCGTACTTCGTAGCTAACTGTTCGCCTATGCCTGAAGTGGCACCTGTAATTAAAGTAATCATACGCCAGTTGCTCGCTTATCTATAAGTTTAATGACAGATCCAACGACGGGAATGTGCCGGTAAAGTAACTCTCCTACATCAAAATAATCTTGATGAGTGATTATTTTATCGCCGTTAAAAGTAAGGTGACTGTGGCCATTAACGTCAATTTGCTTATGCGATGCCAGCTTAGGATGACGATAACTCATAACCCAATACACAAATGCATTATCACCACTGCAATGAGACGATTTGATGTCAAACTGACACTCGGTAACATTACTGTATAAGTCAGCAAAGTATTCATGCAATTGACTTAGCCCAGAAACCTTATGAAGTGGATCTGAAAAAACAATATCATGATGATAAATATCAGCTAACAAATGCAAAGTGTGTTTATTTAACTGCTGGTAAATATTGACGAACGTTTCAACTTTGGCAGTGCTCATCTTAATCCTTGTTATACCTTAAATGCATCGAGTGCTCTTTCTCGTGCTGCTTTGTGATCAACAATTGCTGGCCAATACACAGCATCGCACCCAATACTTGCTAAATATTTATGCGGAAAATGTATCTGTTTGTCAGGTACATTTTTTAGCTCTGGTATATACTTACGGATAAATTCCCCATTTGGATCAAAGCGCTCACTTTGAGTGATAGGGTTAAAAATTCTAAAATATGGCTGCGCATCACAACCTGTGCTTGCCGCCCATTGCCAACCCCCATTATTGGAAGCTAAATCACCATCTATTAAGTGCTCCATAAAAAAGCGTTCACCTTTTCGCCAATCAATTAGTAGGTGTTTAGTTAAAAAGCTAGCGACAACCATGCGTAAGCGATTATGCATCCAGCCGGTTTCTTTTAATTGGCGCATTGCAGCATCCACCAGCGGATAACCTGTCTTTCCTTCACACCACGCATTAAACTCAGGCTCATTTTCACGCCATTGCACGCTGTCGTATTTTTGATTAAAGTTTTGGTATTTATTTAATTGAGGAAAAGCAACTAACAAGTGACGATAAAATTCTCGCCATACCAGTTCATTAACCCAAGTAAACAGGTTACTTTTAGCACTGGTTAACACATCAACATGTTGTTGCTGCACCATGGCTACCAGTTGGTACGTGCTGACAATACCCAACGCTAAATAAGGGCTTAATCCTGACGTTCCCTTTATAGCTGGGAAATCTCGTGACTCTTTATAACTGATTAATTTGTCGTCAATAAAACGTTGAATAACATGGCTTAGAGACTCATCATCAATGGGCCATTTATGCGAGCTATTATCAGTTTTGAGTAGTTCAGGTTCAATCCATTCAATTTCAGAAAAGGTGTCTGGCATTGCTTTAAAATGAAAATGACTATCTTGATGTTGCTTTAACCACTCGTTTTTAAACGGGGTAAATACTTTATACATTTCACCTGATTTTGTCGTAACAGTACCAGGAGGAGCAATAAGATCACCATCGTATAAATAAACTGAACAACCTTGTTTATCCGCCATTAATAAAAATTGCGTATCGCGTTGCTGTTCGTTTATTTCATACTCTTTATTAGCAAATATTTTTTTTACCTGATTAGCAGCACAGAACTCTATCAATTGATCTACACAGCTTTGGTAGTCACCGCTTTGCAAAACATGCAATTTGATGCCATGTTTTGCAAGTAAATTACCTAAATAAACGAGACGGCGCTTGAGTAAATCAATTTGTAGAGCAGCCACGCCATGCTTTTGCCACTGCACTGGCGTAATATAAAACACAGCGTGTTTAGCGCCTTGCTCAATTGCATCATATAAAGCAAAGTTGTTAAAAAGGCGCAAATCGCGCCTAAACCAAAAAATTGTATCCATTATTAAATGCCGTACCGTAATTTAAGCTCATTGGGATATGGGTTAAAAAACACCTGCTTATCAAGATACTCATTCGGGTGTACTTTTAGATGGTGCTTAACTAATGTGAGTGGTACATATAATGGCACCAGCCCTTCTCTGTACTCATCAATCGCATCGCGAAGTTCTTGTTTTTCAACCTTAGAAAGCACTTTTTTAAAGTACCCCTGTAAGTGCATTAATGTATTACTATTATTTTTTCGTGATGCAGGCTTTTTAAGCGCTGTCATCAAACCTAAAATGTAGTCGTCAGCCAGTTGATCAAAGTCATCGCCCTCATACGTCCCCAATAAGTTACCGAGATCTTTATAGGCTTGATAGTTATGTGCCATCAAAAGATACTTATATTGCGCATGAAATTGCGTTAAGCGGTGAACACTAATTGGTTGCTCTCGAAGTTGCTGCCAATTTTTGTATGCGTAAACCCGCATAACAAAATTCTCACGCAGATGCATGTCGTTTAAACGGCCGTTTTCTTCACACGGTAAGAGTGGATTATGTGCCATTATTTGCTCTGCAAAAAAACCAACTCCCTCAGAGGTATTACCCGTTCCCGCCTCATTGTAGATTTTTATGCGTTCCATGCCACAGCTTGGGCTTTTAGCACAAAACACAAAACCACTCAGCTCTGAGGATTGTTCAGTAGCAACTTTTTTACCATACTCGGTTAACTGCGGCCCAACATCACCACTGCCATCAGGGCGACAAACTTTAATGGTATCACCTACTCTCACTTGTCTAATGGTAGGCCTTGGTATAGGCAGACCAACGGCAACTTCTGGGCAAAAACGTTTGTATTCAACATGCTTACCTAATTCATCCATACAGAAGTTTGATTTTTTATGTCCACTATCAAAGCGTACCTTTTCACCAGCAAGGCAAGCACTAATGCCAATTTTTATTGTAGATTGCTGCATAAACACTCCTAGTAGATAAAGTTACCAATTGGGTTTAATAGTTTACTCAACCCTTTATTAAAGTGTAGTGCACTACTTACAACTGTGTAGCATAAACAACCATTTTTCGTAATTGGAGTGTGATCATGACGACCATCTAACCACATGAAATCACCAGCGACATAGTCGCCCGTCTCATCACTGAACTCACCGTCCAATAGCAAAGTTAGTTCAAAACCTGTATGCGTATGTTCTGGGATCTCGCCACCTGCAGCAATATGAAATAGGCTTGATCTTAATGGACCATCTTCGAGTGCTATACGCGAACGAGATAATTTACCCATTTGCATAAATTTGCTATGAGCGATACGTGAAAGTGCCCGAGGTAACTGATAATTTTGCTTATTAATAGTTACTTGCTTTGGTTTCACGTCGTACACATCGTCAACACTTTCATCCATCATGATGGCTTCGAGCATTAGTGAGCTATTTTCAATTTCATCATCTTCTTCAAAATGAGTATCAGGTTGAGTGAAAATTGCCTTAGCATTTTTTGCTTCAATTGCGGCGACTTTCGCTTTACAGCATGGGCACATATCAACGTGTATTGCCACAGCAACATTTAAACTGGCAGGTAATGCTGCACTTGCATATTGTGCAAGTAAAGCGTCTGACGGATGGTGTTTAATCATGGCTGTCTCCCATCTCATTGCGGAGTTTTTGAAGTGCTAAACGTAATCTTGATTTTACAGTGCCAACGGGAATACCGAGTTGATCTGCAAGCTGCTCTTGCGACATATCTTGAAAATACACACCACGTACCACATCTCTTTGCGCCTGTGGCAGATTTTCTAGGTATTGTTTAATTTGTTTGTCTTCTAAGTGGTCGCTGAATTCATAGTTTTCGCTTTCATTTTGCTCAATTAAAGGCCAAATATCTTCACTGATACACTCTTCTTTGGTACTTTTCATTTTTCTGAGCATATCAAAAGATGCATTACGCATTACTGTATAGATCCAAGTAGTGGCAGCGCCTTTGTCATTGTTGTATAAGTGAGCCTTGCGCCATACTGAGGTTAGAGTTTCTTGTACAAGCTCCATAGCTTGAGCTTCAGAATTAAATTGCTTAATACCGAAGCGTTTAATTTTTGGCGAAAAATATGAGAACAAGTAAGCAAACGCTTTTTTGTCTCTGTGTGTTGCAACTGCAAATAGAGCTTCTGCTAGCTCTTTACTTGGTGTTTGTGCCATGGCAGTGAAGTTACCTGTGTCAGGTGTACAACGTGTTGAGTGTTGTTGACTTACCATTGTTAGTTCCCCTTTGTATTCACTACAAAACAATACGCAGCAAAAAACCTAAGGGATCACTTTATTCAGTAAGTTCGTTATTAATGACAGTATGGAGGAAATTTTGGATATTGGCAAAGCTAGAGCTAAATGCAAGCTGTTGTTTTTTATCGTGTGAGATAGGTAGAAGTTCAAGCCAACGTGCAGTCACCCAAGATAAATTATCAAAATCAGTTTTCTTGTATAAGCCAGAAATATCAGTATCCTGATTAAAAACATGCTCAAGAGATGCCTTCAGGTAATCATCTTTTGCAGATACCTGCTGTGGTTGATATAGCCATTGTGGAAGCTTTACAGTATTGGCCTCACCATAACGTAATTGATTTTTGTCTTGCATGACATTGGTAAGTTTAACTAAAGATTGAGCAACAATATCAATCAATAATTGTCCGCTTTCGTCTTTATCAAAATCAACTATTTTCACTAAACAACCATGCTCTGGTATATTTAAATAGGCGTCTTGATCATAATGGCAAAGTACAAAGCTTGAATCTGTTTTAAAAGAGTCTTTGACCATATCAAGGTAGCGCGTCTCAAAAATTCTCAAACGCGTATAGCCCTGCGGTAAAATGAACACCGGTAATGGAAAGATTGCACGTATCATATTGCCCTACTTCTTTAATAAACTATGCATTACGTTACGTGCACCGCAGTGTATAAGATCAACATCAAAACATGTTTTAGTCAATTAGCCTATATTCAACCATTGCCCAACATTACGCAATAGTTCAAAAGATGCATACGCACTTAATAAACTTAATACAGGCGCAATCATTAAAACAAATAATCCTAGCTCACTGCTCATCGTCTTATTCCTCATTACTTGCTGTGTTAGCAACTACAAATTGATTATCATCCTCAGTTACAGAATCTGCTGTAAACTGCTCAGTTTGCTGTTGTAATAATTCATTGAGTGTATTTTGTGAATCAGTGAATAAAGACTGTTTTAGTTTTACTTTTAATTCGTTACTTGAACTTTCAATGTAACTTGCAATGCTATTAGAAAGTGTTTGTGTTAGGTCAAACTGACCGTCATTTGCACTTACTTGTGTAGAGCCAACAACCAAAAGCGCTGCAACCGATAATTTGATAAAGCTTTTCATAATGGTATTCCTTATTGATTTATTAAGTTAGTCGCTATTACTTAATCAAAGGTTGTGCCAAGTGAAAAATAAAAATTAACTCATTGAAAATTAAGGGTTATAATTTATTAACTTTAAGCAAACGTTCATCGCGTGGTTATTTTAACCAGTGCGCTTGGTTAAAATAACTAAAAAATAGTCGCATTTATTGCATTGATAATTTCAGCGTACACTTGTACACTGAAACCACTTTGTTTAGTTTATGAGTATTTTATGAGTGCTGTACCGGCATATTCTCAAAAAGAAGAAATGTTAAATGCCCTTTCACATGGAGCTGGAGTCATTTTTTCAATTTATGTTTTGTGGGATTTATTAACAAAATCACAAAGCTCAGCACATATTACCAGTGCTTTAATTTATGGAGCTAGCTTATTTTTATTGTTTTTGGCATCCACACTTTACCACAGCAGTGTGAGTATAAGAGCACGTGCTTTTTACAAAAAATGTGACCACTGTGCAATATATATACTCATAGCAGGTACCTATACTCCCTTTCTAGTTCTCTCACTGAGCGGCATGTGGTCGGTGCTAACATTATTATTCATATGGTCACTAGCTATAGGCGGGCTATGCTATAAGCTCTTAGTTAAAAATCAAAATAAGCGCGTATCGTTAGCCACGTATTTATTAATGGGTTGGTTTGCTGTGGCGATTGTTTACCCACTTTATTTAAATGTCGATGTAAATGCGCTGTGGTGGTTATTAAGTGGTGGTCTGTTTTATAGTTTAGGTACTATTTTTTACAGTGCGAAAGAACGTCAATTTAGCCATGCTATCTGGCATGTTTTTGTAATTTTGGGGTGTGTTTGCCACTATGTTTCCATTACTAACTATATATTTTAATCTTACTCCCACCGGTAAATACGCATATTCACTTTACCATTTTTAAAAACTACTCCCTCACTTTGCAATAACTGAAACTGTTTAGCATATTGAGGCGAATCAGGTGCAAAAGAGATTTTCCCTTGGCTATTAATAACACGATGCCAAGGGATACTTGAGTCTTTAGGCATTAGCTTTAATAGTCTTCCCACTAATCGAGCATTGCTTGGAAGGCCTGCCATTGCTGCGACTTGACCATAACTTGCCACACAACCTAGGGGGATATTGGCCATCACCGTGTAAATTTTATCTTCTTTAGATACTTCATTTTCAGTCATTTAAAAATTGCTCACTTGCTTGCTTAAAACCCTGCCAAATGGCACGAGCCACCGGGCCATGATGAATCGAGTGTTGTCTAAATACTCTAATTTGTGCACTAAACGTATGCTCTCTATCAAATACTTCTACCTGATGTAACAAGCCTGATTCTATCTCAGCTTGGCAATGCGCTAGACTTATCATCGCCCACCCTGCACCTGATACTAAAAATGACTTCAAGGTTGCAATATCGTCTATTTTCATGATTGCTGAGCCTTTAGAGTATGATAACCGATCCGAATCAAAACTCATTTCACTCTCAAACATCGCCAAACACGGATAATGTTGCAGCTGCTCATAGTTAACCTGTTTCGGCACTAAATTGCTGGCGCATACAATACCAATATCGAGCTTACCAATAGGCAAACTTTCTAAGTCACCTGTTGCGTGAAATAAATCAAACCATGGACCAATCCCTAAATCAGCTTGCGCTTTATTGACTTGCTCCAAGGATGCAAAGCGTTTGCCGCTACTTACGCTAAACTCTGTACTTTGATAACGCATAAAAGCATTACAAATAATATCGTTATAATACGGTGCATGACATAACTGCTCGTAACAAATCTTAAAATTAGCTTCGTTCCCTAAAGCCAATTCATTGGCCAACTGAGTTAAATGAGATTGTGCACTGAGTAACTGTGCTGCTTCTCGATGAAATAACTTCCCTTTTTCAGTGAGTGTTAACCGGTACTGGTTACGATCTAGCAATTGGAAACCGAGTTCCGCCTCTAGCTTTTTTATTGCTAGTGTTAGAGCTGGCTGTGACTTATGCAGTTCACTTGCCGCCTTTGATAAACTTTGGGTACGCGAGATAGCATCAAGCATTTTTAATTGAACAAGGTTCATAGAACACCAAATTTAAATTTCATAACTTTTATTTATGATCTTTTTAAAATTTAATAATTTTTATTTTATATGTTTGCGGCGTATGCTGCACCTAATTTATGTTTTCATAGCCACGGAGAAGACCATGAAACTCTCGCCAGTTTTAATAATATCGGCATTTTTGCTGAGTTTAGTCGCTTGTAAAGAATCAAATACCGATACCCCTGCCGAACAACCCGTTCGCCCAGTTAAGTTATTTAAAATTGACGCTAATTCAGACGAAACTATTCGCAGTTTTCCTGCTGAGGTTGTGGCAAATCAGGGCTCGTACTTAGCGTTTAGAGTCAATGGTGAGTTACTTGAATTTCCAGCACTTGCTGGTCAACATGTTGAAAAAGGTGATCTACTTGCCAAGCTAGATCCTGAAGACTTTGAGTTACAATATGATGAACGAAAAGCACGCTTTGAGCTGGCGCAATCACAGTTAGAGCGGGTTGAAAAATTATTCAAAAAATCGATTACCAGTCAATCTGAACTAGACCAAGCGTTGGCTAATAAACAAGTGGCTGAGTCTGCGTTAAAAATTGCAAAAACTAATTTAGATAACAGTGAACTACGGGCTCCTTTTAGTGGCACTGTGGCAAAAGTATTTGTTAAAAACTATGAAAACATTCAAGCAAAACAAAATATTTTACGCCTTGAAACCCGTGACTTAATGGATGTAATAATCCAAGTACCAGAAAAACTTATCGCCCGTATCGATAAAGACGCAGAATATCAACCAACTGTTGTTTTTGATGGTTACCCAGATAAGTCATACACACTCACAATTAAAGAATTTGATACCCAGGCAGATCCTGCCACGCTCACATACAAAGTGGTTTTTTCATTACCCGTACCTGAAGACTTTAATCTACTGGCTGGTATGACGGGCCGTGTAGATATTGATTTGAGCAAAATCACCCATTCTCAATCGCGTTATACTCTATTACCTGTGGAAGCGGTTTTCTCTGAGCCTACAGAATCTGCCAATAGCAGCTACGTTTGGCTCTATGACAAAGCCACAGGTAAGGTAACCAAACAAGCCGTTAAAGTTGGACAACTGCATCGCAGTGGCATTGAAGTGCTTACAGGCATTGAAAAAGGTCAAACAGTCGTAGCTGCCGGCGTACATTACCTTGAAGAAGGAATGAAAGTTCGTCCTTGGCAAAAAGAGCGAGGCTTATAAAATGAGTTTTGCTGAAGTTGCTATAAAACACAAAGTAGTTAGTTGGATGTTTGCATTGCTACTACTTATTGGTGGTGCGGTGTCGTATTTAGGGCTTGGCCAGCTTGAAGACCCCGAATTTACCTTAAAAAAAGCCATGGTGATCACTCTCTACCCTGGCGCTTCACCACAACAAGTTGAAGAAGAAGTCACTTTTCCAATTGAAAATGCTATTCAACAACTACCTTATGTAGATTATGTAACCAGCATTTCATCACCTGGCAAATCACAAATATCTGTGGAGATGAAAAGCACTTATCGCAAACAAGACTTACGTCAAATTTGGGATGAGCTCAGACGCAAAATAAATGATAACGCATCATCACTGCCAACTGGTGTCTACCCAAGCACAGTTTTAGATGATTTTGGTGATGTGTATGGTGTCATGTATGCAGTCACTGGTGATGGCTATTCTTATGATGAATTAAAAGACTATGTAGATTTTTTAAAGCGTGAACTAGTACTCGTTGAAGGCGTAAGTAAAGTGACCGTTAGCGGTGAACAGCAAGCGCAAGTAATGGTAGAAATATCAACACGAAAACTTGCTCAGCTTGGTATTGCTCCCAATAGAATTTATCAATTATTACAGTCACAAAATACCGTATCAAACGCAGGTAAAGTGCGCGTGGGTGATGAGTCTATCCGCTTGCACCCCACTGGCGAATTTAACGATGTGACAGAGCTTGAAAATTTACTTATTTCAAAACCAGGCGCAAACGAATTAATCTACTTAGGCGATGTGGCAACGGTATACCGTGAATACGCTGAAGTACCAAGTAATGTCATGCGTTTTAATCAGCAACAAGCCTTATTAGTTGGTGTTTCCTTTAGTACCGGTGTCAACGTGGTGGATGTAGGCGATAACATTAAAGCGCATTTAGCGTCACTAGAATACCAGCGCCCCCATGGTATGGAAATTAACACGGTTTATAACCAGCCTGTTGAGGTAGAAAAATCTGTAAGCGGGTTCATTATCAGTTTATTAGAAGCTGTTGCAATTGTAATCATTGTGTTGCTGGTATTTATGGGCTTTAAAAGTGGTGTCTTGATTGGAATAATCTTATTATTGACCGTACTCGGCACCTTTATTTTTATGAAGCTGTTCGCTATTGATTTACAGCGTATTTCACTTGGCGCCTTGATCATCGCATTAGGGATGCTGGTCGATAACGCTATCGTTGTCACCGAAGGTATATTAATTAACTTAAAGCGCGGACAAACCAAAGTTAAAGCTGCGGCTAATATTGTGCAGCAAACAAAATGGCCTTTACTCGGCGCAACAGTTATTGCTATCACCGCTTTTGCACCTATAGGCTTAAGCTCTGATGCCAGTGGTGAATTTGCTGGCAGCTTATTTTGGGTATTACTCATTTCATTGCTGTTAAGCTGGATCACAGCAATCACACTGACCCCATTCTTTGCTGATTTAATGTTTAAACAATCTGAGGTTAAAGAACAAAGCCATGATGAAGACCCTTACCAAGGCTTCATTTTTAATATTTATAAAAGCCTTTTAGGCAATGCTATGCGCTTTCGTAAAACGACCTTGCTATTGATGGTGGTGTTGCTTGTAAGCTCAGTATTTGGTTTTAAATTTATTAAACAAGCATTCTTTCCGGCATCAAACACCCCTATGTTCTATGTAGATTACTGGCATACACAAGGTGCAGATATTCATGCGACCATGGATGGTGTAGCAAAACTTGAAGCCTTTTTACAAAAAGATGAGCTAGTCGAAGAAGTCACCTCAACCATAGGCCAAGGCGCGCCACGCTTTATGCTGACCTACGCACCAGAAAAATCATACCCAGCCTACGGTCAATTGATTATACGGGTTAAAGACCGTGAAGCCGTCGCTACCATGATTGCCAAAGTTCGTGACTATGAGTACAGCCATGTTTTCGATGCCAAGCTTAAAATAAAACGCATGGAAATTGGCCCATCTACCGATGCTAAAATAGAGGCCCGTTTTTCTGGTGCTGATCCTGTGGTACTGCGAAAGCTCGCAAAAGAAGCCAAAGAAGTACTCAGCCAAGATGCTGGTGCGTTTAATATTCGCGATGATTGGCGCGAGCGCTCAAAACTAATTCGCCCTCAACTAAATGAGCAAAAAGCACGCCGTTTAGGCATTGCTAAAACAGACTTAGATCAACTGTTGTTAACAAGTTTGTCAGGCAAAAAAGTCGGCGTTTATAAAGACGGTACTCAGCAATTACCGATCATTGCCCGCTCCCCAGCAGAAGAACGTTTGAACGTTGAAAGCCTGCGTGACTTACAAATATACAGCCCTGTACTTGGCGTATTTGTGCCCGTCACCCAAGTGGTTGATGAGTTTGTGGTCGAGTGGGAAGACAGCCTAATAATGCGTCGCGACCGAAAACGCACCATCACAGTCATGGCCGACCACGATGTCATTGGCGATGAAACGCCTGCTAAACTGTTTGCTCGTGTGAGGGGTGGTATTGAAGCAATAAAACTCCCTCATGGCTATGAGCTTCAATGGGGCGGCGAGTATGAATCCTCAACTAAAGCACAAAAAGCCATATTTGGTTCACTACCTCTGGGTTACCTTGCCATGTTTGCAGTGACCGTGTTGCTATTTAACTCTGTTAAAAAGCCACTAGTGATTTGGGCCACCGTACCACTTGCCATAATTGGTGTAAGCGCAGGTTTATTATTGATGAATGCAGCATTTAGTTTTATGGCCTTGCTTGGCTTACTGAGCTTAAGCGGCATGCTGATCAAAAACGGCATTGTGTTAGTCGATCAAATAAACCTTGAACTCAGCGAAGGGAAAGCCCCCTACCAAGCTGTATTTGATTCCGGAGTAAGCCGTGTCCGCCCTGTGGCAATGGCTGCCATCACCACTATTTTAGGTATGATCCCACTGTTATTTGATGTGTTCTTCCAGTCAATGGCGGTCACCATCATGTTTGGCTTAGGTTTTGCTACCATACTAACTCTAATAGTAGTGCCGGTGCTTTATACCATGGTGTTTAGAATTGAAGTGCCTAAGAACAGCTAACAAAAAAAGGCCAAGTAATTTACATTACTTGGCCTTGTTCAAAGCTTAACTACCTGGTGAGTTCTAGCTACTTTTTTAAACTCAGTGTGCCTGTTCTGCGTTTTGCTGTTACACGAGGTTTATTAAAAGACTTATTGGCTTTAGCTGGTTGTTGTGATTTTGCTTTTTCAACATGCTTTTGAAAGTCGCGTTTTTTAACTTCGGCTGTGCCCTGTTTGTTTTCATCAATAGAGCGTTCTTCTGTTTTACCAGAACCTGCAATTGAGTCATTAATTAACGCCATTTCATGTTCAGTTAAATGGCGCCATTGGCCTACCTTTAATCCTTTTAGCGTCACATTCATAATACGCGTACGTTTTAGCGTGACCACCTCACAGCCTAGGTATTCACACATTCTACGTATTTGA
Source organism: Pseudoalteromonas sp. APC 3893 (assembly GCF_030408095.1). Lineage (NCBI taxonomy): Bacteria > Pseudomonadati > Pseudomonadota > Gammaproteobacteria > Alteromonadales > Pseudoalteromonadaceae > Pseudoalteromonas > Pseudoalteromonas sp. APC 3893. The sequence goes on along the minus strand of NZ_JASDCD010000015.1, from coordinate 74,472 downwards.
CGATTCAGGCCTTGGGTCAAAATAATAGTGAACTCTTTAGCGCCTGTTTGAGTCACTTTACATTTTTTTGTGACTGTATCAAGAATGGGGATGCCACCGGCCATCTTGTTAACAAACTGACGGTTAAGGGGTTTATCAACAGTCACTACGTATTCTTTTTCATGATTATTACCAGCACGAAGGATTTTATTAACAATATCGCCTTCGTTGGTTAAAAAGATAAGTCCTTCAGAGGGACGATCAAGACGACCTATAGGGAAAATTCGGTCAGGGTAGTTAACTGCTTTGACAATATTACTTTGAATTTTTCGCTCAGTAGTACAAGTAATACCCACTGGTTTGTTGTAGGCAATATAAGCGCGTTTAGGCACTTTTTTAAGTGGTTTACCATCAACCAAAACATTATCAGTGGCCGCAACTTTTACACCCATTTCTGGGCGCTTTCCATTAACAGTGACACGACCATCTTCAATATATTTATCCGCTTCGCGTCGTGAACAAAAACCAGTGTCACTTATAAATTTATTTAATCGTTTCAAATCTGTCATGGCCAATTCGTCTTAATTTTAAAGGCCCGTATTGTAAACCAGCGCTAAAGTTTTTGCGCGGTTAATTTACGTTTTGTAAGGTATCTTTACTTAATTGGGCAACATTAAATCGATACTTGCTTTGTTTAGTTTCAAAGAGTGACAGTTGCTTGAAGTCTAAAAATGACCAATCAGAAATACCAATTAAATAATCATATTGGCTGATATTGTCTTGTGTGATGACTGCTAAATCGAATTCTATCTTGGTATGATTTTGCCAAAACGAATTTCCATTATGATAATCCACCAGTGTAGTGAGCGCCCAGCCACCCATTAAATAATGCCCACCAACACTGGCTGTCAATTTTTTTTGTTTGATCAGCAATAAATTATCTCTTAGCCAATCAAATCCACCGATTAGAAAAGGCTGCTTTTTATCTTTAATTGCAGTGTAAGCGCCTAAGGCCATCAAATCAGACGCCGTCCAAATAACATTCATGTTGGGGTATCTTTGGATTAACTTTTCAGTCTTGGTCATGGTTTCTAACTTTGACCAACTAGCGTAAACGGTTTGATTTAGAGCTAAGTTATGTTGGGTTAAATATTCGTATAACCCTGCACTACGACTGTCTGACTCTGAGCCATAGTGGCCATTGATAGCTACTACTTGAGGTGTTAAACTTTGCTCTTTCGCTTTTGTTATTAATGCTTGGGCTAATTGCTTACCCGCTTTAAAATTATCGTGATAAATTTCACCTAGCCAGTTTTTATAAATTTGTTGTGGCTGTCCTACCGCGTCTCTTTCTTGTGCGACAATGGTTTGCTCTAAAGTGATAAATTTAACGCCAAAATCTTCAAGTAGTTTCATAGATTGCTCAGCACCACCTGGGTAGTTTAGCAGGACAACATAGTCAGGTGTTGCTCGGTATTTTAAATATTTTTTAAGCTCTGCCAATTGGATATAACGATTTCCTTCACCATAGATAACATCAAGCTGCACGTTTTGTTGCGCTGCGGAAACTTCCATGATTTTTTGTACCTTCGTCCAAAAAGGTTCCCCTTCAATAGACGGGTTAACAAATAAAACAGATACCCCCCCAACGGCTCTAGCATTAAAGCTAAGAAACAATAGCAAAATGACAAATAATGGCTTCATAAAATGGCCTAAAAAAACGCTTACTCTTAGCATAGCCAAAAAAAGTTAACTTGACAGTTTTCGCCACAATATTTCAAGCGGCCCATATTTAAAAAAGTGGTTATACAACTGACAAAGCAATAATTGTAAAATTGCAATAATAGTTACGAGCAAGAAGTAATCTATACGATTAAATATTAGAATCCAGCTGGGGTAGAGCACTTTGAACAAAAGCAACAGGATAAGGGTTTGCATAATATAAACTGAGAGTGCTAAACGCCCCATGCATTGAAAGCTTGTATAGAATAAACGTCCCTGAGACCATTTTTTAGCGACTACATGGATAAATAACAAAGCAACAAATAGCGCAGCATACAAATTTACAGGTTCCCTTAATGCTACAGCTAGATGAGATGATTGATATTCTAAAATAACTCTTAGTGCTGTAAAAAATAACGCTGCAACAAAAAAGTGTTTAACATATTGATTGGGTATTCCTTTTACAAACAGTTCTTTTTTGTAAGCAAATATACCCACAAGCATTAAACCGGCACTCATCCATATAGTAATAAGCGGCACTGCAATAATCATGATGAAAAATGCGATAGCGTTGGCGCTCATTAGCGCAGCCCAGCTAGCATAAATATCTTGATAGCTTTGGCTAAACTCTATATCAGCTCGGCTCAAAGGATGGCTAGGCTCGATTAGTAACAACAAAAATGAGACTGCAGCCCCTATACTAAGAAACTGCACCGCCCTTTTTACAATAATCTCATCTGCTTGATTGAGGTATTTGCACGTAAACCAACCTGCACATGCATAAATAAATAAGATATCCCCTGCCCATAATATAAAGCCATGGAACAAACCAAAATAAGCTAAGATTTTAAGACGTTTCTGCAGAATCTGTAAATCTTGATAACGCAGCCATTGAATGTATAAAGCTGCGCCAAACAATAAAGAAAATAAACTACGGAATCGGCCATCTATAAAGATGAGGCTAATACACTGTATAATGTGATCAGAGACTGGCGGGAACCTAGTCGGCACATAACCGTATTCAAAAAGCCCAAAAAAGTAGGCATTCATGTACATTAAGCCAAATACAGCTACGCCACGAATGACATCCATGTTGTTATTACGCATTATTTTGTCATTAATCGTATTTGTGAGTATTTGACCAGTCTAACGCATTTTCGTATAGCTTAGGTAACCCATCACTTGGAATATTAAGAAAAACAACTGCTTTTTCAAGCGCCCACCAGCTCCCGGTTTCGTAAGCTTTAACGGTTGCTAAAATATAATAAAGCATATTTTTTTCTGCCATCAAAGCCAATTTGATTGGTTCAGGAAACGGCAGTTTTTCTAGCAGCTGCTCCATTGGCCTGTCTAGAATTGCATCCAGCAATGAAAATAACCCAGTTAAAAAAGCACTGTTAGACTGACTCGGCGCAACTTTTTGCGCTATTAGCTCACAGAATCGTGCCCTAATAATACACATTTTAACCAGTTCAGTTGGCTTTGATTGCGACACATGAGCAGTAATAATAAGGCTAACAAACTTACGAATATGATCTTGCCCCAAGTAAACTAATGCCTGCTTAATCGATTCTATTTCTTTTTGTACAGGGAAAACACCACTGTTAATTAATCTTAATAACTTAAATGCCAAGGCTGTATCGAGCTGAAACAGCGCTGCTAAAGTATTTATATTAGGGTTCTCTTTCATCGCTTGTGAATAAATAGATAAAGCAAGCGCATAGTTCATATCAATATCTTTTTGCTCTACGACGATAGGTTTTGCAAAAAAATAACCCTGAAAATAGTCAAATCCCATTGAATGGGCTAGTGCAAATTCTTCACTGGTTTCAATTTTTTCGGCCAATAATCGAATTTTTTTATGTTGTTTTAAATGCTTGATAACACTGCCAACTTCTTCGAGCGGCGTGATACGAATGTCAAACTTGATTAATTTTACAAATTTGAGGAAACGGTCCCATCTTGGCTCATAAATAAAATCATCAAGGGCTAAGGTATATTTTTTATGAAACAGCTCACGACATAACTGGTAGTTTTCTTCTGTGGGTTCTATGGTTTCAAGTAGTTCTAACACTACATCACTGCTTGGTAAAAACGTGCAGAGATCCATTTTTAATGAGTCAGGCCCTATGTTGATGAGAGCCTTTTTACCTGATGTTATATGGCGAGTGCCAAAATTAAGTTGATTCTCCATAATCAACTTTGCAGTCGCAACACTTTCATCAATATCAGGAAAGAAATTATCGTTACTATTACGAAACAACAATTCATACGCAACTACATGTTGGCGGCGATTGAATATTGCTTGACGCGCAACAAATACTTGCACTAGCTAGGCCCTTATTTTCGGCTTTCTGATATATAAGTAATAACCTATAAATAGCAAAAAGTCATTACACCACTTATTATTTGCCGCACATTATAACTAGTTAATTATAAAAAAATAGTCCTTTTAGTCATTATTGGTACAGATCTTTAATATACTTCTTTGCAACACTATGCCAAGTAAAACGCGATTCAAGGGCTTTGTTCACTATGTTCTGCCATAATTGCGGATTATGTTGGTGGGTTTCAAGCGTCTCGTTAAAGCAGTTTACCAGCTGGTGACATTGAGATTGCAGGTTATCAGCAGTAAAACAAAAACCATTCTCTAAATGTTTTACAGTATCCTTTAAACCGCCCACTTGATGAACTAAACAGGGCTGGCCATCACGCATAGCTAACATCTGGCTTATTCCACACGGTTCAAACGAGCTTGGCATTAAGAATAAGTCACCGAGCTGGTACAGTAGTTCGCCTATTTTTTGTCCATACCCTTTTAAGTACAATAAATTACTGTTACGCACCATAGCCTGCGTAAACGTTTGCTCAAGTAACTCATCACCTGAACCGAGAATAATCATTCTCCCTTGATAAGTTGCAAGTTGTGAGCAGAGTTTATCAATCACCATTTCTCCCTGATATGCTTGATGCAGGAGTAAAACTTTTTGTTCTGTTAAACGTCCAACGCTGGTGATCAACGGGCCCTGATTTTCATTTTCAATGAACTGCAATAAGCGCTGATGGGCTATGTAATAACCAGACTCTAGTTGTTGATTTTTAGCCATCCACTTAAATAGCTCAGCTTCAATTTCATTGTACAAATCAGCTAAAAATGCTTCATTTCTGTGATTTTTAGCAGCGTAATCACAGCCATTTAAAATACCCACCAACTTATTCCTCGCATGGGCATTTTGTAAATCTTGCTCTAGTCCTTCACCACCAAAAAAACCATTTTCGGGATCGCTTGGGCAAAGTACTTCATTTGCATAAGTGGGAGATACCAAATGCACTTTATCGGCAAGATTAATCGCACTGCGCATTGGGTTAAAACAATGTGGGTAACGTGGATCGCACAACACTTGCCCATCGTAACCAAGTGACGGATACCAGGCTTCTAAGCTAGATTCATCGTCTTTAAAAGGCCGTATTCCTTGCAGTGCCAAATTATGCACCGTATAGACCAGCTTTGTATTTGCGTATTGCGTAAAACGGCCATCATATTTTAGCAACACAGCCACACACGCACTGTGCCAATCATGTAAATGAATCACATCTGGGACAGGTATTACACCCTGTAACACCCCCTCACACACTGCTGCACTAAACAAGGCAAACTTAATTGCATCTGTGGCAAAAGGACGTCCAGGTGCATCATTACAATACACCTGCCCATTATGTTGACTAAAATAATGATGAGACAACACAATTTGCCTAACAGGTTGGTCATCTATTTTAAGTTGCCATGCATCAACATGATGGATTTGGCCTGCAAAAGGAACACTTAACTGCCCCAAATGAATACGCTCTAACGCGTCAAAACCATAATCAGGTATCACTACGTCAATCTTAAGCCCTTCTCTACAAAGCGCCTTTGGGCAATCACGTATTACATCTGCAACACCGCCAACCTTGGCATTTGGGAGTGCGTCATTTTCGGCCGCAACCATCAGTACATGCATTATTATTTTACTTCCTACTACTTAAGCTAATTGTTTGTTTTCGCGCTCTTGGCGATCAATTTTTTTTGCAAGTTCTGTTAACATGTCTCGTGTTACTAAAACAATGCCCTTCTTGGAAACCCTAAACCCATTTTCTTCATCGGCCTTTTTATCAAAGCCAATTTCTACGCCTGCTGGAATTTCACAGCCTCGGTCAATGATGGCACGGCGAATTCGACAATTTCGCTGAATAATCGCGCCCGGTAAAATAACCGACTCCTCAATTTCACAGTATGAACGAATATGCACATTAGAAAATAGTAACGACTTACGTACGATAGAGCCAGAAATAATACACCCGCCAGATACTGTTGAATCTACTGCCATGCCACGCCTATCATCATTATCAAAAATGAATTTAGCCGGTGGTAGCTGCTCCTGGTAAGTCCAAATTGGCCAAGTTGGATCATATAAATCTAGCTGTGGCTCTGGCATTACCAGCTCCATATTCGCTTCCCAAAATGAGTCAAGTGTACCCACATCTCGCCAATAAGGCTGACCTTCATTGCCTGGATCTCTAAATGGGAAAGCAAATACATTATGCTCTTCGATAATGGCTGGAATGATATCATGACCAAAATCACGGCCAGAACCTTCGTTCTCAGCATCTTTTTTAAGTTGTTCAAACAAAAAATCGGTATTAAAAACATAGTTGCCCATAGAGGCTAAACAAGTGCCTGGCTTACCTGGAATTGAGCTCGGTGCCGCTGGCTTTTCATCAAAGCGTTTTACTCGTTTTTCTTCATCAACGGTCATAACACCAAATGTGTCAGCGGCTTCTTCACAGTCAACTTCAATACAGCATACGGTCATATCAGCGCCTGTTTCAACATGTTTTGCAAGCAAAGCGCCGTAATCCATTCGATATACATGATCCCCTGACAAAATCATTACATACTTAGGTAGCTCATGACGAATAATATCCATATTTTGAAATACCGCATCTGCTGTACCGCAGTACCATTCATCGCCATAACGTTGAGATGCAGGTAAAATTTCTACCGATTCACCCAATTCTTTTTTAAAGTGACCCCAAGCACGATTAACATGGCGTATTAAAGAGTGAGACTTATACTGTGTTGCGATACCAACTCGACGAATACCAGAGTTAATACAGTTTGACAGTGGAAAGTCGATAATTCGATGTTTCCCCCCAAAATACACCGCAGGCTTAGCTCGCCAGTTTGTTAATTCATGTAGCCGAGAGCCACGCCCTCCAGCCAGAATTAACGCGTAGGTTTCTCTTGTTAAACTACTTATGTAGCGATTTGCATAACTTGGCATAATTTATCTCCGTATTAATCTGTGCTGTTGGTTGTCGTGTTTGGTTTAAGCGGTGTTAAATGCCAAATATCTTCACTGTATTGGCTTATCGTTCTATCACTTGAAAACACACCACTGGCAGCCGTATTTAAAATACTCATTTGCGTCCAGTGCTGTTGATTAAGGTAGGCACTTTCAACATCCCGTTGCGCACTGACATAGCTTTCAAAATCATGTGCGACTAACCAAGGATCATGTGGACTTTTAATGGCACCAATGATGTCGTCGAATAATCCTGGTTCAAATAAATTGAAGTGTCCGCTTTCAAGTAATTGCATCACATTGCATAAATCAGGTGTTGAATGAATAATATGTAAAGGGTTATAACTTTGTTTAATTGATTCTATTTGCTCTGCTTTAGCGCCAAACAAGAAGAAGTTATCTGCACCGACAGCATCACGAATTTCGATATTTGCGCCATCTAGCGTCCCTATCGTCAATGCCCCATTCATCATAAACTTCATGTTGCCGGTACCAGATGCTTCTTTACCAGCAGTTGATATTTGCTCTGATAAGTCTGTTGCTGGGCATATCGTTTCCATTGCCGTTACGTTGTAGTTAGGTAAAAAAGCAACACGTAAATAGGGTTTAGCAAGTGGGTCTTTATTAATGACCTGGGCAACATTATTTATAAGCTTAATGATGCGTTTTGCCATGTAATAACCAGGTGCAGCTTTGCCACCAAGCAGCACACAACGTGGGACTAAGTTTTCAGTATCACCGCGACGAATACGGTCATACAAGTGAATCACGTGTAATACATTGAGTAGCTGGCGCTTATATTCGTGAATGCGTTTTACTTGCACATCAAACAACATACTTGTATCAAATTGCACATCACAACGCTGTTTAACCAAATCAACTAACCGTTGTTTGTTTTCTAATTTGACTGTTTGCCACTGTTGATGAAACGTCGCATCATCAAAATAGCGACGTAGCTGGCTTATCTGGGAAAATTCCCCCACCCAGCTCTCGCCAATTTTGTCACTGATCAACTGGGTCAATTTAGGATTACAGTGAGCCAACCAGCGCCGTGGTGTCACGCCATTAGTTTTGTTATTAAACTTCTCAGGCCATAGTTCACAAAACTTTTTGAACAAACCTTCTTTGAGTAACTCAGTATGAAGGGCTGCAACACCATTGACTGAAAAGCTGCCGACAATGGCTAAATAAGCCATTCTTACTTGCGGCTCTGCACCTTCTTCAATCAGTGACAATGCTTGTTGTTTTGCAACATCTCCAGGCCACGCTTGTGCAACTAGGGCTAGAAAACGCGCATTGATTTCATAGATAATTTCAAGAATACGAGGTAATAAACGTGCAAATAGTGACACTGACCACTTTTCAAGAGCTTCAGGTAGTAACGTATGATTGGTGTAAGCCATGGTTTTGGTTGTAATTTGCCATGCTTCGTCCCAATCGAGTTCATGTTCGTCAATTAATAACCGCATTAATTCTGCAACAGCAATACTAGGGTGTGTATCGTTTAATTGGAACACATGATAATCAGCAAAATCACTAAACGATTCACCATGTTGTGATACCCAAGTTGCGATTGTATCTTGCAAGCTGGCAGAAGAGAGAAAGTATTGTTGACGCAGTCGCAGCTCTTTACCATTTTCACTACTGTCATTAGGATACAGCACCATGGTAATTTGTTCGGCAAGGTTTTTATGTGCTACTGCTTCGGTGTAACTACCAGCATTAAATTCACTTAAATCGAATTCATCGGTGGCTTCTGACTTCCAAAGTCTTAATGTATTTACAATGTCATTTTTATAGCCTGGTACTGGTACATCGTAAGGCACTGCTAATACATCATGACTATTTAACCATTGCCTGTGCTCACGCCCATGTTTATCAATATAACTTTCAACATGACCAAAAAATTTCACACGTTGAGATTGCTCAGGAGCACTTAGCTCCCATGGGTGGCCCTCGCGTAGCCAATTATCAGGTTGTTCTATTTGATGACCATTTTCAATTGATTGATTAAACATGCCATATTCATAGCGAATACCATAACCGATAACCGGTAATGCTAAACTTGCACAGCTATCTAAAAAACACGCGGCTAAGCGGCCAAGGCCACCATTACCTAATCCCGCATCATGCTCTGCTTGCGCGACATCTTCAATATTGGTGCAATATTGCTGAAGCGCTTGACTGACTTGTTCATCTAAATCAAGGTTCAAAATTGCATTGCCCATAGCCCTACCCATTAAAAACTCTAATGAAATGTAGGCCGTTTTGCGTTTTTTCTCGCTGTTCATTTGTTGTTTAGTTGCTCTGCACCGTGCCACTAAACGATCACGAATGGTCAAGGCTAGCGCGTTATATAAGTAAAGTTGTGATTTCCCGACTTTGTCACGCCCAAGGGTATAGTAAAAATGCCGAGATAAATCATCTTCCAACGTACTTTCATCAATCAAAGGAGCATCTTGCCACCCTTTTGCAATACACATTTGTTCACCATTATTAGCCATGACATTCGCCTTCTAAATTAGCTGAAAAACCCAACTGCTCTGCGCAGTAACGTTAAATTGTTTAGTACTTTTGACTGTAATTTTCTCGACACTTGACACTTCTAGTTGCCAACTCCCTTGCTCTACCTTTGGTAGTGAACATTCAACGACTACATCACTTGCATTTAAAATAATCAGCAACGTAGTCTCAAGCTGTCTATCATGCAGGCTATACATCAAAAACTGCTTACTGCCATCGTGCCAATCGCTTTCTTGCATGGTTTCACCATGCTGAGTAAACCAATTCACAGCAAAGCGCTTATCTGAATCATGTAAAAATACACTGTGTTTAAATACGCAATGTTTTTTACGCAACGTAAGTACATCATCAATAAACCGAGTTAACGGATGACGCCGTTGCGAGTCCTTCCACGCCAACCAGCTTGTCCTATTATTTTGGCAATACGCGTTATTATTACCTCCTTGTGAATGCGCCATTTCGCTGCCAGATGCAAGCATTGGCACACCTTTGGATAACAATAACGTGAGCAACATATTTTTTTGTTGCTGCAATCGCAGTGCTGTAATTTCGGGATCATCGCTAAAACCTTCTACGCCGCAGTTAAACGAATAATTTGCACTGTGCCCATCACGATTGTGTTCACCGTTCGCCTCATTATGTTTTTCTTTATAACTGACCGAATCTGCAAGCGTGAACCCGTCATGGCTGGTAATAAAATTAATACTATTTAATGGTCCGCGTAAGTTATGCTCAAACAAATCAAACGAGCCATGTAAACGTTTAGCAAGCTCAGGTAACATATTATGTTCACCGCACCAAAAGCGCCTTACAACATCTCTATATTTATCATTCCACTCTCGCCACGGCGCTGGAAAGGCCCCTAATTGATACCCACCAGGGCCTATATCCCAAGGCTCAGCAATCAGTTTTACCTTACTCAATACTGGGTCCTGATTAATAGCTTGAATAAAACTATGAGCTTGAGTAAAACCATGTGCTGTGCGCCCTAATATAGTGGCTAAGTCAAACCTAAAACCATCAACGCCCATTATCTCAACCCAATAGCGCAAACTATCAAGCACCATCTTTAAGCTGTACGAGTCGTCAATATTCAGAGTGTTGCCACAACCAGTATCATTTATGTACACTTGAGGGTTATCGTGTAATGAACGGTAATAACCTGGGTTATTTAAACCCCGCCACGATAATAAAGGTCCATCAGTGCCTGCCTCAGCAGTGTGGTTATAGACAACATCTAAGATAACTTCGATCTGGGCTTTATGTAATTGCGAAACCATTTCTTGAAACTCAGCTATTTCATCATTAACTAAGTAATCTTTATGCGGGGTAAAAAAGTTTAAGGTGTTATAACCCCAATAGTTTTGTAGGCCTTTACCCGTTAAAAACTGCTCACTAATAAAGCTATGTACAGGTAAAAGCTCTAATGTTGTAATGCCTAAATCACGTAAATGTTCTATAAATACAGCATGACTCAAGCCCAAGTATTTACCTTGTAAATGCGCCGGAATATCGGGATGTCGTGCAGTCGCCCCTTTAACGTGACATTCGTAAATAATAGTTTTGCCCCAACTATGCTGTGGTTTAGAGCCCGTATAAGGCTGCAGTTCACTGACCCTAGACTTTGGCATATCAATCGCATTATTCACCGAGCTGAGTGTACCTATGGGCATTTGACTATAATGGCGCTCACTCCAGGTAAATTCACCAAATAAGTCTTTTGCATAAGGGTCTATCAATAGTTTTTGACTATTGAAATACAGCCCTTGCTTTGGCTGATACTCTCCCTCAGCACGATATCCGTAAAGCGTTCCTGCTGGTAAAGGGGTAATAAATAAGCTCCAAATCCCCCCTTCATTATTGTTCATTGCAAGTTTAAGCACTTCTGTATGACCACTTGAATCAAATAAACATACATAAAGTTGCTTTGCTAAAGGGGCATAAACCGCAAAGTTAATGCCATTGCTGTTTATTGATGCACCTAAAGGGGACGTTTTACCTTGGTTTAATTCAATTGATAGACTCATTAGAGACCTTTTTAAGGTAGACAGTAGCAAGTGGAGGTAATGACAGTAAAATGCTGTGGTTATGACCATGACTAGGCTGTGATTGAGCACTCAATAATGAATTACATACCTCAAACCCTGAACCAAAATAATGTTGTTCATCGGTGTTTAAAATCACCTCAAAATCACCTTTTGATGGCACCCCTATCCGATACTGTTGATAGCTGTTTGGCGTTAAATTACAAATCACAATGACATAATCACTGGCGTTTTTTGCGTATCGGACAAAACTGAAAATACTTTGTTGTGCGTTTTGGCTATCAATCCAACTAAAACCTGTTGGGTCATTATCAAGTTCGTACAATGCAGGAATTGATGTGTAAATCTGATTCAGATTTTGCACCACTTTTTGCATCCCTTCATGACTAAGATGTTCAAGTAAATGCCAGTCAAGGGATTTATCATGGCTCCACTCGCTACGTTGAGCAAACTCGCATCCCATGAAAAGTAACTTTTTGCCAGGATGTGCCCACATAAATGCATAATAAGCACGTAAATTCGCAAATTTTTGCCAATCATCGCCTGGCATTTTCTCAATGAGAGAACCCTTACCATGGACAACTTCGTCATGACTTAACGGTAAAATATAGTTTTCACTATAGGCATAAACCATTGAGAAGGTCATTTCATGATGATGATGTTGACGATATAAAGGATCACGGTGCATATAATGCAAGCTGTCATTCATCCAACCCATGTTCCATTTATAGCCAAACCCTAACCCATCATGGTCAACTTGGCGTGTGACGCCTGGCCAAGCAGTGGACTCTTCAGCAACCATCATAATGCCTGGGTTATTCGCATAACTGCGAAGGTTTACCTGCTTTAAACATTCAATCGCACCCAAGTTCTCGCGGCCACCATAGCAGTTAGGCACCCATTGACCTTCTTCACGGCTATAATCTAGATATAGCATCGATGCAACGGCATCAACTCGTAGCCCGTCAATTGCAAATTCTTCGAGCCAAAACATCGCATTCGCAATTAAAAAACTGCGTACTTCAGGCCTATCATAATTATAAATATAGGTGTTCCAATCAGGGTGAAAACCTTGCCTAGCATCTGCATGCTCATATAAGTGGGTACCATCAAAGCAATGTAGTCCGTGAGGATCACTTGGAAAATGCCCAGGTACCCAATCAATTAATAGCCCAATGTTTGCTTTATGACACTGCTCGACAAAATACCTAAAGTCTTCTACCCCGCCAAAACGACTCGTTGGAGCAAATAACCCAACAGGTTGATAACCCCAAGAGCCGTCAAACGGGTATTCACTGATCGGCATAAGTTGTATATGGGTAAACCCTTGCTGCAAAACATAGGTTATTAACTTATCGGCTAACTCGTGATAATTAAGGTAGTTATTTTCGTTTTTTCGCTGCCATGAACCTAAATGAACTTCATAAATGCTCACGGGTGCATCAATCGCATTACGTTTTATCCGTTGCTTGCGCATTGTTTCTGTTAACTTTATAGCGCTATTTCTGTGTTGTAGTACCGATGCAGTGCCTGGTGCTTGCTGCATTTTAAACGCAAACGGATCTGCTTTTTCAACAACACCGCCACTGGTTGTGGTAATTGCATATTTATAGCACTGCCCTTCTTTTAACTCAGGAATAAATATATCCCATACACCACAACTTGGATTAAAACGCATAAAATGCTGATTTTTCTGCCAATGGTTAAACTCACCAATTACAGAGACACTACTGGCATTCGGAGCCCAAACACTAAAACGCACACCCGCGACACCAGCTGAAGTGATAAAGTGTGCACCTAAATGACGATACGCGTGCTCAAGGGTACCCTCGTTAAATAAATACATAGCATCGTGATCCAGTAAACTTGGAAAACGATAGCTATCATGTGCCTCTATTTGACAATCAGGGTAATCAACTACAAAAGTGTAGGCATCTTCAGCTGTGGCCGATACGTGGGCAATATATAAGTCAGAATCGCGGTAACGTACACACTGTATAAGCTGTTCGTTGAGCTTAATAGCGACCTTACTTGCACCTGGAAAATATCCCCGAATTTCAAGCTTTCCTACTCCAGCACTATGAGGCCCTAAAAAACTAAACGGATCTTTAAAGCAGCCTTTTTCTAGTGCGATTACCTGTTCATCATACTGGTTAGTTATTAAATTCGTTTGAACAGAACTGTTCATTAACACGTCCTTATTAGATTAATTTCATTAAGCAAAGCAGCATGTTGAGTAAGAATATCGGCAGATGAATGGTTAAGTACACGACGCCAGTTAGGATACTCTTTATCTGTGCCAGGAATGTTAACCGGCAAAATTTGCTCATCAAGGTCATCTAATTGAATTGCGAAAAGTTGCGCAGGTGAATGCGCTAAACTGATTGTTAACGCCGTATATATCTCTTTTGCGTTACAATCGAGTGAGTAACCTATGTGACCACTTTGCTCTAAAAACCTTAACATTCGCTGCTTTTCGATATCTCTTTGCGTGTAACTTGTACTGTATTGCTCGTCACTTATTAACTTGTAATCACGTTTTAAACACAAGTCTTGTGCTTGCCACCAACCAAAAAAAGGGGGGACATCGTGATTAGCAATCATCAGTAAGCAGTGCCGAGAAAAAGCCTGCGCGGGTAGAAATTCACTGTGTTGATCTTTTTCAAAATAAAATAAACTATTAGAAAAAATAGCCTTATCTGCCAAGGCAGTTTTTACTTCTGGTGGCACCACGCCTAAATCTTCGCCTATAACGATACATTCGTTTAGATGCGACTCAATAGTTAGAATAGACAATAAGTGTTCAAACGGATAGTACACATAACAGCCATCTTGTTGGCCTTGGTTTTCAAAGCACCACCAAAGCCGCCTAATAGCCATAACATGGTCAATGCGTAAACCACCTACATCTTCCATATTTGCACGTATTAGAGCGCGATAAAAAGCAAACTTGTTATCTCCCATTTTTATGGGATTTAAAGCCGGTAGTCCCCAATTTTGGCCTTGTTCAGCCCACGGATCGGGCGGTGCGCCAACATACGCGGACTCCGTGAATAAATGCTGTTGTGTCATATGCTCAGTACCATCACTGGCACAACCAACGGCCAAATCATTGATAAGGCCGATAGACATACCGCTTTTTCTTGCACTTTGCTGACATTGATTTAACTGTAAATGCGCCTGCCATTGTAAATAACATGCAAACTCATAATTTTCGTTTTTCAAAGTAGCTAAAGTTGTTTGGTGTTGTGCGCAAAAGTGCTCAAACTGCGCTAAGCGTTCATCTGTTGCGCTGCTAGTAAACTGCTGAAAAAGCAAGTCAAACAAGGTATATTTGAATTCACTCACCTGAGCGTAATCTATATACTGTGATGCCGACTCTGGCGGTTTATACTCATTCATATAGCTAATTAAAGCAGTGTTACTCTGGCTGTCTTCACATAGACCAACCGAAATATAAAGCGGATTTAATAAGGCGCGATTATTCGGACTATAAGGACTCGCTCGTTCTGGTTCATCTGCAAATAATAAGTGCAGTGGATTTAGCAAAATATAATCGAGTTTCAATTTTGCAGCCTGAGTTACCAAATCAAGTAAGTCAGCAAAATCGCCGACACCAAAGCCTGCATTATTTTTTAAACTATATAGTTGAATAGATAACCCAGTACGCTTTGTATCGGATACCTGAAAGCTCTGCTCAGGCGTAACCCAAAGCTCAGTATTCGCTTGCTGCGAAGCCACTTGAACACTTACGTCATGGTAACCAATAGGTAGCTTCGGTAAAGCAACTTCAAACTCGAGATAGGTAATATCGTTAAAGCCGTAGTCACCTGTGCAAGGTAACTCATTGAACCCTACTTCAATAGTAGGTACATTAATTGATTCAAATTCAATTACGCATGTTTGATCGCGTAAACGATGATCAATTCTAATTTTTAATGATGGCTGTTCAGCATCGACAATACTGCAACTAGGCACAAGCTGCAGCCATTTAGCCGCATCTAATGCTATATTCAAGTGTGCTATCTGGCTACTATCAGCGGTATCGATACCACATGCCCTTAATGCAGCACACCGGGTATCTTGCCCAAAAAATATTTGCTCACCAGTATATTTAGTGTATTCATAGCCAATACCGTGCAGATAAAACAACTGCGAAAGTGACTCCATTACACCACCTTATGCGCGTTGCGTATTAACGATACTATTCTCTGTGCCGAAATTGTTAGCTATATAGCCATCAGCTTGGTGGTCATTATCCCAGATGCTGCCATTGACTAAGTATCTAAAATGAAATTGCTGATCATTAGGTAAGCGTTGTTTAATCTTAAAACACTGTTGTTTTTTATTAAACTTCATCGCAACAGGTTGCCAGTCGGTAAATTCAGCGACAAGTTGCACGTCTTCTGCCTCAGGATGGCTAAACTCAAATGTTACTTCTGCTTCATCTTTGGTCTTAAAAAATCGTTTACTTAACATAGCGGGCTCCAACTAAACTTAAAGTTTATTTATCTGTGCACCGTGCTGTGTTCAACTGCTCAACATCTGCCGGGGTGTATAGTATTAGTTAATCAGACTATTATTTATGCATTATGACAGTGCAATAAAAATAATTGCGCACTAAGACTGTGCAAAAAATAGTAAATTTGTTTTCTTTCATGCTGGAAAGAATCAAGATTTGCAAGATCTAAACCAGTGTTTAGTTATTAAACAAATCCGATTTTACAAAGTAGATAAAACTTTGCCATAGGTAAAGTGAAATAAACTAATGCGAATAGATAAAAAATCTCAATCAACACAATAGATTATCTACTCTAAAACAATACATGTACCTTTTTAAGTTATGAAACTACTTAAACATTTGTCTCTTTTACCCACACGCTATATACTGAAAAAAAGTTCTCCTCCCCATAAGTAAGTATTAATAATAAATTGGGGTCACAATGGCTTAGTGGAATGACTAAAATTTTTCGTACTCTCAGTATTGCTGTAATAACCCTTATTGTTTTTTGTTATGGGTTAAATGTTCTATTAACAAAACAGATTAATAATATTAATCCACAACAATCTAGCATTGCTATCCGTACATTTCCTGCTGCCGATACTCAACTTACTATGCCACCTTGGTACAACCCGATTTTGAGCGGCCATCAAGTGATCACCAGTGCCGACGGTGATTTTCTATTAGTCAAAATAACTGACACTGAATTTGTCACAGCTAAGTCATCCACTTTACTGGTATCCACCTTACTTTCACCAGCCAATATCATCATTTTAATCTTAATGGGGCTTTTGATTACCTGGTATTTAGGAAACCTAAAACGTCTTAAACAGCAGAATATAAACATCGAGCAACTGAACTTACAAACAGATAAATTATTATCATCTTTTAATATTCAGCTTTCTTCACTCGAAGTTAGTAACTCAGTTACTCGTTTAAACCAAGCTCTAGCCGCCTTAAACACCCATATTTCAACCTATGCTAGAGAAACACAAACTAGTATTAGCCAAGATAAACTTACCCAACTTATCGATCGCCATGCTTATATTGAGCATTTAGATAGACAACTAAACAATGCTGAGATTGAAAAAATACACTGTGCTCTGCTATTTATTGATTTAGATGGTTTCAAACAAGTAAATGACTCATTTGGACATAGTTTTGGCGATGAAGTGCTGATTCAAGTTGCCGAACGTTTAGCTAATGTATTACGTAATCATAACCTTAATGATGTAAACCCTACGAGCATGTTGGAGCAAAACCTTGCCCGTTTAGGCGGCGATGAATTCTCTATATTCATTAATAATATTGATTCTGACACCAAAACTTTAGATGTAGCACAAAACGTCTTAAATGAAATTGAACGCGATTTTGTCCTCGGTAATAAACTTATAAAAATTAGTGCCAGTGTGGGTATTGCAGTTTACCCTGAAAGCGCTTCAAGCCCGCATGCCTTATTGCAAATGGCCGATGTTGCCATGTACCGAGCAAAAACCGACGGGCGCGGTATCTTCAAAGTGTATTCCCCTGAAATGGGCAATAAAATGCGC
The DNA here is from genome assembly GCF_030408095.1 of Pseudoalteromonas sp. APC 3893. Classification (NCBI taxonomy): domain Bacteria; kingdom Pseudomonadati; phylum Pseudomonadota; class Gammaproteobacteria; order Alteromonadales; family Pseudoalteromonadaceae; genus Pseudoalteromonas; species Pseudoalteromonas sp. APC 3893. The sequence continues at coordinate 56,807 of NZ_JASDCD010000015.1, read as the reverse complement.
CGATATCATTACTTACTCGAAGAGCTACGTTTAGCAATAGCGTGTCAAAACTTTCATCTCTCGTTTCAGCCAATTGTTCATGTTGAAGATTGTGCTATTGATTACTTTGAAGCTTTAGTAAGGTGGGATCACCCCGTTGAAGGGCTTATTTCTCCGGTCGAATTTATTCCAATTGCTGAAGAGTCCAACTTAATTTTAGAACTTGGTGACTGGATTATGCTTGAATCTTGCCGACAAATGTCTGCATGGCACAATGCTGGTATGCGTAAGGTAAAGATTTCTGTCAATGTATCAGGTATTCAATTAAAACACCGACCAATCTGTGACTGGGTTATGGCAAAGCTTGCCAAAACCGGGCTTCCTGCTACAGCTTTAATGCTTGAAATAACTGAATCAACACTGATCACCGCCAGTGACAGTATTATTAATGAGCTTGAAAAGTTACGTAAAGAAGGCGTAACGATTGCCATTGACGATTTTGGGACAGGTTTTAGCTCGCTGAGCACCCTGGCCGACTTGCCTATAGACGTTATCAAAATAGACCGACTCTTTATTGCTCAAGCTAATGAGAATCCTAAATATAATGAAATACTTAACTCAATTAGTGAGCTGGGGACAAAGCTAGGCCTGAAAATTGTGGCTGAAGGTGTTGAGCAGTTAGAACAATTTGAGCTAGTTAAAAGAATGGGGATTAGCAGCGTACAAGGCTACCTTGTCAGCCGCCCGCAATCATCGGTAAATGTTGGCTGTAAAGTATTGCAAGGAAATGTGAATCATATTGCAGCAACAGGGACTGGTGTGTGGCAATTAGAAAGTGACGCAAAAGAGCTTTAACATAGTAATCAAATACAAAATACAGCATAATAGTCAAAAATTAATATCTCCTTCAAACGTTTATGCTTAAAAAAAGCTTTTATGTCACATTAATGATTTTTATCATTGGTGTAAGTGCTGTCATTGGCACATCTATTTATACTCTTTATAGTAAAAAGAAAGTCTCAGTTGATCCGCGCTTAAAAGAAATTTCGGGTATTGAATTCGACAAATCCATGCAACTCTGGGCGATTAACGACGGCGGCGATGATGCTAAACTGTATCGTTTGGCTGATGATGGTTCCATTTCCAAAGAAGTACTGGTTACCAATGCCAAGAATATTGACTGGGAAGATATGACTCAAAACGATTTTGGCCATTTCTTTTTAGGTGACTTCGGCAATAACAAACAAGAGCGAAAGTGGCTAACAATTTATAAAATTGAAAATCCTATCGATATCAAAGGCGATACAACTCAAGCTGAAATAATTAAATTCACTTATCCTGAGCTCGGCGATAAACCTGTTGCTCCAGATAAACGTAACTTTGATTTAGAAGCATTTGTCTCTTTTGGTCGACACTTATATTTATTTACTAAAAATAGAACCAAGCCCTTCGATGGCATCACCAATGTTTATAAAGTGGGTGATCATGCAGCAAACTTTGATGCCCAATTGATAGATTCATTTCAAACCTGTACCACCATGGAAAAACTATGTTGGATCACGTCAGCTGCTTTGAGCCCTGATCGCAAAAAGCTAGTGCTACTAGACTCAACCAGTATTTGGCTTTTTGAAAACTTTGAAGGCGACAAGTTTTTCTCTGGTGACGTGTCATTAATAGATTTAGGTATTGTTACACAAAAAGAAGCTATTACCTTTTATGACGAAAACACGCTAATTTTTACCGATGAAGAGTTCAAAGGCATTGGTGGTAATGCATATGTAGTGAAGCTTGATGAAGTAGAAAAAAAAGTTATTCGCACAGCTCCAACACAATAACAGCATCACTACTATTATTTAACTCATTACATCAATTAACGATTAAACTTAGTTTCTAAAATAACCGATGATGTAGTTCTTTCGACGCCGTCTAGATTACCTATATCATCCAGTAAATGGCTTAGCTTTTCCAAGTTCTGAGCTTGTACAACGGCTATTAAGTCAAACTCACCACTGATTGCGTATAATTGAGAAATGGCGTCAATTTGCTTAAGTTCTAAGTTCGTTTTTGTGGTGAGCTTTTGCTTTACTTTAATAGACACATGCGCTGCAACCATGGCATTTAAATACGCCTCACCATAATCAACACTGTAACCTTTTATGACTCCTGTTTCCTCAAGCTTTAGCATTCTACTTTGAACTGTTGAACGCGATAAATTCAATGCCCTGGCTAAGTCTGAAATACTAGCTCTGGCGTTAGTGCGTAAAATAGCGAGTAACTTTTCATCCTGCTTACTAATCATTTTGATAACTCAATTCATCAATATGACTTTTATTATAATCATTTTACACAATTTAGCACTGCAAATTTAACTAACGAAACTAGATAATAGAGTTATAAAAATAACCTAGCCCTTAGGGCAATATTATTTGGTTGCAAATAAACAATAAAATAGTTTAGCAATCAATATCTTTTTTCAATTTAAGGTGCGTCAAATGCAAGTAACAAGAGATTTATTCAACGAAGTTATGGTCCCTAACTATAATCCATCTGAAGTTATCCCCGTTCGTGGTGAAGGCTCTCGTGTGTGGGATCAAAATGATAAAGAGTTTATTGATTTTGCCGGTGGTATTGCCGTTAACTGTTTAGGCCACTGCCACCCTGCACTTGTAAATGCTTTAAAAGAGCAAGGTGAGAAGATTTGGCACTTATCAAATGTTATGACCAATGAGCCTGCACTGCGCTTAGCTAAAAAAATCACTGATGCTACATTTGCAGACAAAGTTTACTTTGCTAACTCTGGCGCAGAAGCTAACGAAGCCGCACTAAAACTTGCTCGTCGCTTTGCACTAGATGTACATGGCGAAGACAAAACACAAATAATTGCATTTAATAAAGGTTTTCATGGTCGTACATTTTTTACAGTCACTGTAGGTGGACAAGCAGCTTATTCAGATGGTTTTGGCCCTAAACCTGCCGCTATTGATCACTGTGATTACAATGACCTTGCAGCATTTGAAAAACTAATTAGTGATAAAACCTGTGCCGTTATGATGGAACCACTACAAGGTGAAGGCGGGATTATTTCGCCCTCAGCTGAGTTTATCAAAGGCGTTCGCGCATTGTGTGACAAACATAATGCCCTGCTTATTTTTGATGAAGTACAAACAGGTGTAGGCCGCACAGGTTCTCTCTATGCATATCAAGACTTAGCTGTAACACCAGATATTTTAACTACAGCTAAAGCACTTGGCGGCGGTTTCCCTATCGGTGCAATGATCACTACAACAGATATCGCTGCGCATTTAAAAGTAGGTACTCATGGCTCAACTTACGGCGGAAACCCACTAGCGTGTGCAGTGGCCGAAGCTGCCTTTGACACAGTTAATACTGAACACGTACTTGCAGGCGTGAAAAAACGTGAACAATTATTCCGTGCCGGATTTGCTGCAATCAATGAAAAATATGATGTGTTTAGTGAAGTGCGTGGTAAAGGTCTACTATTAGGTGCAGTTCTCAATGCGCAATTTGAAGGTCGCGCGCGAGACTTTTTAGTTGCCAGTATCGAACAAGGTTTAATGAGCTTAGTAGCCGGCACTAATGTGATTCGTTTTACACCATCTTTAGTGATCCCACTTGAAGACATTAAAGAAGGTTTAGCGCGTTTTGAAAAAGCGGTTGCGGCTGTTGTAAAAGGTTAATCTATTTTAGCGCCCTAGTGAAATGCGGGGCGCTAATGGAGCAAGAAATAATGCAAGTATTACGTCCTATAACGGCTAATGATTTTGAAGCACTTAAACAAATTGCGATTGAGTCTGGGCATGGGTTTACATCACTCCCTGTAGACGATCAACTTTTACAAGAAAAAATTGCCCGTGCTGAAAGTAGCTTTTCTAAAGAGATTAATCAGCCCCACGATGAGAGTTACCTTTTCGTACTCGAAGACAGTGAAACAGGCGATGTTATTGGTACAACCGCAATAGAAGCTGCGGTTGGGCTGAACGTCCCTTTGTATCATTACCACCTAGGCAAAACCGTTCATCACTCACGTACTCTCAACGTTTATAATACAGTTGATATACTCAGCATGTGTAACGACTACACAGGTTGCTCTGAAATCTGTACCTTATTTTTACGTGAAGCTAGCAGACAAGGTCTCGTCGGGCGATTTTTATCCCGCTCTCGCTTTTTATTTATGGCACAACACAGTGAACGCTTTGCCGATACCATTATCGCCGAAATGCGTGGAGTAAGTGATGAAGATGGTCACTCACCTTTTTGGCAATGGTTAGAAGAGCATTTCTTTAGTATTGAATTTCCTCAAGCTGATCACCTTGTCGGTTTAGGTGATAAGGTGTTTATTAGTGAATTAATGCCCAAATACCCTATTTATGCCAATTTACTTAGTAAAAAAGCACAAGCAGTAATCGGCAAAGTACACGAAAAAACAAAGCCCGCACTTAAACTTCTTGAAAAAGAAGGTTTTGAGCACCGCGGCTATGTAGACTTATTTGATGCAGGGCCTACCGTGGAAGCCAAGCTAGGTAACATTCGCAGCGTACGAGAGTCACTTGTATGCCCAATATCAATTGGAGAGCTTGATTACGTAGACGAGCAAAGCTCTGATACTTTAGCAATTTGTAATCAAGGGGTGAGCGACTTCAGAGCGACCTTCACCAAACATGCCCATTATAATCATGCCAAGCATACCTTAATTGTAAGCCAAGCCGTTGCTCAAGCACTTAAATTAAAACAAGGGGATGCAGCGCGATTTTTCCGCCTGTAACCGCAGTAGGAATATTATGAGTACAGAATCAATCAATACACAGTTAATCAATAACCAATGGCAAGCAGGCCTAGGGCATTCATTTAATTCAATCAACCCAAGTAATGGTGACATTATTTGGCAGGGTGCTACTGCAAACCCTGCACAGGTTGATAGCGCCATTCTAGCCGCACGTAACGCGCAGGTTGAATGGGCTGACAAACCAATTTCAGAACGTATTAACATCCTTGAAAAATTTGCAGCTCTGTTAAAAGACAATAGTGAAGAACTCGCTATCATTATTGCTAAAGAAACTGGCAAACCATTGTGGGAAACGCGTACTGAGGTGGGAGCAATGGCCGGTAAAATCGCTATTTCTATCAAAGCACATAATGAGCGCACAGGCACTACTGAAAATCCTATGCCTGGTGCAAAGGCATTTATACGCCATAAACCACATGGTGTAGTGGCTATATTTGGCCCTTACAATTTCCCTGGTCACTTACCAAACGGGCACATTGTGCCGGCCATTTTAGCGGGTAATACCGTGGTATTTAAACCCTCTGAATTAACCCCTTATGTTGCACAGTTTACGCTAGAATTATGGTTAAAAGCCGGCTTACCCCAAGGTGTGATCAACCTTGTCCAAGGTGAAGTCGAAACAGGTAAAGCGCTTGCTAGCCACAAAGACATTGATGGCTTATTTTTTACCGGCAGCTCAAACACTGGCCATATATTACATAAGCAATTTGCCGGCCACCCAGGTAAAATTTTAGCCTTGGAGATGGGCGGTAATAACCCACTAATTATTAAAGATGTAGCTGATATTAGCGCAGCAGCTCACGATATCATTCAGTCTGGCTTTATCACTTCTGGGCAACGCTGTACCTGTGCGCGCCGTGTTTTTATCGAAAAAAGTCAAAATGGTGATGCGATTTTAGCAAAGCTTATTGAAGCAACTAAAAATATCGTGGTGGCTGACAGCTTCGCTGAGCAACAACCATTTATGGGGGCGATGATCAGTGAGCAAGCAGCGCTTGGCATGCTCAAGGCTCAGCAAAGCCTGATTGATTTAGGCGCTAAGCCATTGGTTGAGCTACAACACTTAGAGGCTGGTACGGGCTTTGTCAGCCCGGGAATTATCGATGTTACCCACATCAGCGAAATGCCCGATGAAGAGCATTTTGGTCCACTGATAAAAGTATATCGTTATGACAACTTTGATAGCGCTATTATGGAGGCAAATAATACCTCTTTTGGCTTATCAGCAGGGTTATTAAGTGATTCAGCCACAGATTACCAACATTTCTTAAAGCGTATACGTGCTGGGATTGTTAACTGGAACCGCCCTATCACAGGTGCATCAAGCGCCGCGCCATTTGGTGGTATAGGAGCCAGTGGTAATCATAGAGCAAGCGCCTACTATGCTGCTGATTACTGCTCATATCCTGTTTCATCAGTAGAAGCAGATCACGTTAATTTACCAGCAACCCTCGCGCCGGGCTTAATAATAGAATAATTAGCAGACGAAACAGTCAAAAAATTAAGGAATTAAAATGCACACAGATGTAAATACATTATTTGAAAACTTATGGCAAAACTACTTAGCTGTTACACCATCGGCCGTAAAAGTACATGAGTTACTTGGATCAACGCAAAAAGATGACATCATTAATGATCACATTGCACTGCGTACCTTTAACCATGAAAAAATTGGCCTTGAAAAACTAGCGGCCCATTTTTTAGCCGTTGGCTATAAAGAGTGTGGTGAATACCACTTTGAAGCAAAAAAACTGTATGCTAAGCATTATGAGCACCCAGATACGACACAGCCTAAAGTATTTATCTCTGAATTACTGGTAGATAAATGCTCACCAGAGCTACAGGCTATCGTTAATGATATGGTTGACAGTATTGATGCTGATGCTGTTACTAACGATAACTTTTTATACTCAGGCACGCATTGGCAAGTAAGCTCTGATACATATAAAAAATTACTAGCGGAAAGCGAATATGCTGCATGGATGTCAGCATGGGGTTACCGTGCGAATCACTTTACGGTGAATATTAATGAACTTGCAAAGTTTGATAATATTGAAGACGTTAACCAAGCCCTTAAAGATGCAGGCTTTGCATTGAATACATCTGGTGGTGAAGTTAAAGGGTCTGCTGAGGTTTTATTAGAACAATCATCAACTCTCGCGGATGACTTTGCGGTAGAGTTTAGCGATGGAAAAATGAGTGTACCTAGCTGTTTTTATGAGTTTGCCCTGCGTTATAACAAACCCGATGGCGAAATCTATACTGGTTTTGTTGCAGCCTCAGCAGATAAGATATTTGAAAGCACTAACGCGCGTTAATAAAGTAGAATATCCTTTAAGCCCCTTACGGGGCTTTTTTATGTCATACTATAATTCTACTGTTAATTAATTGGGGTATCTCAGAATGAGGCTTTTGAGTATCATAAGCTGCTTAATTGTTTTTATTTTATCGTGCTCATCAGCAGTAGCAAAAGATTCTTTAGTTATTCTCTCTCGCGCATTAAAAGATGATAATATCGAGAGGACATCAGATAAACTCTTCTATGATACCTTTTCCCATGCACTAAAAGATGAATTTACCACTACGTTTCAATGGACAAATCATGCCCGTTTGATACACCGTCTCGAAAGTGACGAAGCTGTATGCAGTTATAATATTATCAAAACTCCCCAAAGAGAGAAGCTATTTGAGTTTTCTCACATACCAACATCAATGCATATTCAACGCAAAATATATGGTGATAAAGAAACACTTAAAAACCTGCCTGAAACCGTATCAGTGTCTAAACTACTTGCTCAGTATAAAACGTTTGGCGTTGTATCATCAGTAAGTTATGAGCAGCTTGATAAAATGTTTAGCAATTATCATGATCAAGTAGTGTCACTTCATGGCGCAGATAGCTTCACTCAATTAGCTCAACTATTACTTCACAAACGAGTCAATTTTATAATCAATTACGACTCAGTAATGAAAACATTACTAACAAATGAACAATTAGCCACTCTCGATAGCCGAAAAATAGCTGAATACCCAGAATTTGTAACTGGCCACTTTGCTTGTAGCCGAACCCCAGAAGGCAGTAAAGCACTCGATATTATTAATGCTTATATGTCGACACCTCAGATGTATAATTTTATCAAAAAAACACACTTTTCTGCATTTGATAAACAAACCGCAACTAATATGTTGTCAGAATTCAAAAACAAATATAATTTGTCACCGTCTGAATCAATCAATTAATATTATTGTTCGCCACTATAGCGACTAAATCTCCCTATTCGCCAAGATGCAAACTAAATTAAATAATACTCAAAATAACTGTTGCATAAATTATAAACCGAGATTAATATCTCGCCGCTTCTTGATGATAGCCAATCCGAGTACATTACAAATCTAGTTTGTAGCAAGGCAATAGAGCAACTATCCAAGAGTGATTTGACTGTATGAAATCAATCATTGTTTGGTTTTAACGCACTTAATGACACTCAACTGCCATGTGGATAAAACATACCCCTGCAGTTGCTTTACTCGGAGAATATAATGGCTTTATCAATTGACGTAACAATCAAAGTTCCTGCATCAACGGTTGCTGCAAACCAACCTATTCATGATGAAATTGCACAACCGTCTAACACATTAATTGAACGATTAGTTGCCCAGCACGGTGCGCCTTTAATGGTGCTAGACTGCGAAGCTGTTCGCACTCAATATCGTTCACTTTGCAATGCATTACCAGGTGTTACGCTACACTTTGCATTAAAACCATTACCTCACGCCGCTGTTGTACGCACTTTATTAGAAGAAGGTGCGTGTTTTGATTTAGCCACCAGCGGTGAAGTTGCTTTAGTTGCCAGCCAAGGCGTACCAAGCGAGCGTACGATTCACACTCACCCAATCAAGCGTGATGCTGATATTCGTGATGCCCTTGAATATGGTTGTAATGTGTTTGTTATTGATAACATCAATGAGCTTGAAAAATTTATAGCTTACAAAGAAAGCGTTGAGCTTTTAGTCCGTTTGAGCTTTCGTAACGCCGATGCCTTTGCCGATCTTTCGAAAAAGTTTGGCTGTAGTCCAGCAATGGCCATTGAAATTATTACCTATGCTAAACAGCTTGGTATTCGTATTAAAGGTCTATCGTTCCATGTTGGCTCACAAACAGCTAGCCCAACAAAATACGTTAGTGCTATTGAAGCGTGTAATCTTGTAATACAGCGCATTGCTGAGTTAGGCTTACCTGCCCTTAGCACCTTGGATATTGGCGGTGGTTTCCCGGTACCTTATAGTAAAGATGTACTGCTTATTGATGTGTTCTGCGCGCCAATAAATGACGCATTGGCAAAACTGCCAGAAACAGTAAGGGTTATTGCAGAGCCTGGCCGCTTCATTGTTGCAAGTTGTGTAACAAGTGTAGCATCTGTCATGGGGCAAGCTGTTAGAGAAGACAAACCTTGGTACTATTTAGATGATGGCATATATGGTTCTTTCAGTGGTTTAATATTTGATGAAGCCGCATACCCTATCGACTCTCTAAAACAAGAAGGTGAGCGCGTAGAATCAGTATTAGCAGGCCCAACATGTGACAGCATCGATGTCATAAGTGAAGCAATTATGTTACCTAAATTAAATAACGGTGATTTAATCATCAGCCGTATGATGGGGGCATACACATTAGCCACCGCGACAGACTTTAATTTTTTTAAACGTGCAGAAGTGGTTGTATTAAATGAGCAAGTACAAAGCCAAGTTTTAACGGGTTAAATTGCTCTACCCAAACCAACTCATAATGTTGTGTATTTAATTGTACACTACTTCAAAAGTAAAAAAGCACTAAACTTTCGTTTAGTGCTTTGCTGAATCAAATGTTAAAACTTTAACTTTTAAAGTTAAAACATCATGTTAAATATCATTTCAACTCTTCGTGGCGCCTGCCAAGAAACTGGAACTCCAAATTGAGCATTTGCATTGAATGCTGCATCATTTTCAGCAATTTCTTCGTAATTAGTCACATTAGAGGCATCAAATAAGTTATAAACATTCAATGCAACATAAGCAGACTCAAATAAGTCTATATTGCTCAAATCATACTTGAAATTCATATCAACAGTAGCAGTCCACGGTGTTCTACCGAAGCTACCACGACTAAATTTGGTATCACCAACATAATAGGTATCACCATAATGGTAAGCATCTTGATCAGGAGCATAACCTGCACCTAGAGCGTTACGAGGCCTGCCTGAAGTTAGGCGAGTATTAATACCCATAACTAACTCTTCTGTTAACGCGTAAGAACCAAATATTTTAAGTGAGTGACGACGATCATTTGGTAATGAACCATATGCACCATCCATTAAGTATGGAAAATCCCAATCAGTAGTTAAGCCAGCATCATCCTGCCCATTGTCTGATTTTACATAACCCTCAGCATTACCATAGCTTTGTGCCCATGTATAAGTGGTTTTCATCATCCACTGACCATCCCATGCACGCTCTAGCATTAAATCTACTGAGTTATAATTTCTTTTAGCATCAGGATAACCTAATTGCTCAGCAGTAAAGTCATATTGCTCTAACGTTCCATCGCCGTCTGCATCATACTCAAAAGATACACCTTCACCTGGATTCAACAATAAAAAGTGATCATCATCGATGCCAATACTAGCAAATGCTTGTTCGGCGCTCGCATCATCAATTACACTTTTAAGCTCACGACGAGTGAATTTAATACCTGCTGACCAATCATCATTAATCATACCCTGATAACCAAGGATAAATTCATCTTGATACATTGCTTGAAGCCCTGAATCTCTAACACTTACAGGGCTTGGTGCTGTACCATCACCAAAGACTACTGTATCACCCAACTTCTGACCTAAAACTGGAACATCATCTGCACCTACACCATCTAGCTCATAGTAATCATGGGTATAAAGTTCAGAACCAGCTAAACGAACATTTGTATTTGAAGCTACAGGCAGGTGATAACGACCTAAATTAGCAAAAACTTTATGTTCACCGTCTCCGAAAATATCATAAGCTAAGCCTAAGCGCGGAGCAAACTGGTTTTTCATTTCGACAAACGTCTCACCGTCTGCGTTTAAGTTTTCAAAGCTTTCCCAACGAAGACCAATATTTAGAGTTAATTGCTCTGTTACATTCCAAATATCTTCAAGATAGAACGCTGAATTATTTATGCCAAACGAGCCGCCTACTTCATAATTACGAACTCGAGCATAACGATCAGACTCTTGGATTGTATATCCATTTGGAAGTACTGCGCCTGCCTCATAGTTTTGGTAAGCATAATAGATGTCACCAGATAAATTAACTTGGCTAGTTGAAGTATTTTTCTCTGCATCATAGCCAAAACGAAGGTTATGATTATCTGATATTAACCAATCTACGTCAAAGCGGTACTGCTCACGCTCATCACTGTTTGTTTCAATTGTAAAAGAAGCCCAACAACCCAAATTTTGGCCTGCCGTTAGATCATAGATTACCGGACAATCAGAGCCATCAGCTCGTGTTGTATCATTAAACTCCACTTTACCAGCCATTGCTGAGATTGATAAATAATCAGTAAGGTTACCGTTATACCGTAAAGACCAACTCTGGCCGCCTGAAGCAGTATTAGAGTTTAAATCACTTCCGGCTTCAATGTTTCCATTTTCGTCATAACTACTGTCAGTTGTATATTGAGTACTTTCATCATTGAATACCCATGCCATTAAACTATGGTCTTCATTTATGTGCCAATCTAAGCGAGCTAAATAATATGGGTCGTCATCTGTTCGAACGCTAATACCATTACCACGATTAATTAAATCAGTGTATTCGGTGTCACGCATTTCATAAAGCCCGTAAAAGAAAAGTGTATCTTCTATAATTGCACCGCTTGCAAAAATGTCTGTTTGACTAGACTTACGACTGTCCTTGCTATTATCAGAAATCACATCACCAATTCGATTTGAACATGTTTCCTGTATCTCACCATCAACAATTTTTTGACTGCAATCATCTGTTTGATAGTATGAACTTGGACGATCACCATAAAGTGAGTCTATGTTTTGACGATGTTGTAAACCAAACTTGAATTCATTAGAACCTGATTGGGTAACAGAACTTATAACACCACCAGTCGAACGACCAAACTCAGCAGAGTAACCACCTGTTTTTACTTGAAAATCTTTATAAGCTAAAAATGGAATTGAAGCGCCGCCTACACCATTACGGAAGTTTGTCATATTCAAACCATTTACGTAATAGACGTTTTCTGCCTGCGATGCACCACCAAAGCTAGCCAAAGAGTTGCCTTTTGCATCTGAAAATCGTGAGTCACCTAAGTTTACACCTGGTGCTAATAAAGCCACAGATGTTATATCTGGCGCGACTGGTAAACGATTAAGTTCTTCAGCAGATATATTAAAAGAAGCTTCCGAACTTGTTACATCTACTCTAGCAATACGGCTGCCAGTAACCGATATAACTTCAACATCACCTTTAGTCATTTCAATTTCAAGGCTTGATGATTTACCAATCCCGATTGTTACATCTTTCAATTCTGAAGTTTGATAACCTTGCTGTTCAATACGGATGTTATATTGTCCAACTGGAATTGAATTCAAGTTAAATTGTCCATTTTTATCAACAACCAAAGTCTTGCTATAACCATTTTGTTCATTGGTAATGATAACTGATGCACCAGCTAAAGGTGCATCAGTTTGTTGCTGGACAACAACACCTTTGATTGATCCATCAACATTGCTTGCAGATGATAATGAAGAGTAGAATGTTAAAGAAGAACATATAGCAGCGCATAGGGCTGCTTTTTTAAATATTTTATTATTTTTCATATTGATTCCCTGAAGTATAATTATTTAACCGAAAAAATCGGTTATCAGTTCAAACTAAACAGAGTTTATGTAAACGATTTTAAAAGCTTATATAAACTAAATACATTAGGGCTGAGCAAAGCAAGGAAATGCATTGTACAAGAGACTCCTAACTAATTAATTTTCACTGACGTATCAATTTTTACAACAAAAATACAAAATAAACAAATTAACAACAAAATTGATGATTTATCTTCTTCAAAAGCAATAAATGCAGTACCCATAGGGGGTTCCGAGCTGTTCCTTCAATAAAAATAAATGAAACACCACAAATTTGTATCAAAATATTTACAACTTAGCTCACTTATAGAAACAAAGACTAATAATAATTTTCTAATTGTTCAAACGACAAGTACCAATAAACCGACCAAAATTAAGCCTTGTTGCAAACCACGTAAATCTTTAAAGTGCGGTGGCACAAATTTTGGGTCTTCAATCACGCCTAAATCATGTAATTGCGAGATTAATCTAAAATCATCAATCGAAATTTTCCCGACTAACAACAAAGGTAACGGGTCAATGGTCAATACGGCCAAGTTGAATCGCCACGCGGATAAGGTTATAAATCAAAAAAGCCTTTAATAATCAATATCTTTAATAAACAGTCAACCTGTCGGTGTACTGCCTCTAAATACTCGTTGTGCTAAGGTGTAGCTTTCACCTTTACTTAAACCTTGCGCTACATGATCTCGATAAATATCAATAGATTCAGCCCTCGTGCACTCCCTAAATATCTAATTCACGCTGTGAAAACTTAACATCTTGATTAAACTTAATATTATTAGCTTCCGCAGCTGCATCGCTGACAATACCATCACTGATTATGGCTTCTACATCAATACCTAGCTTGCTTAAGCGTACTTGTTTTGCCAATATTTTTTGGATCATCAGGTAAAGTATCTGCATGGAGTAAATCTTTTCGGTGACCAAACAACTCCACCGATAAGTCATGAAATTCGCCTGTACCACGGTATTCAATCGAACTGAGTACGGTTTTATATTCAGTACACATTTTACTCATATATTGAGCTATCGGATTTAACAGCCCTAGCTGGCTGATAATATTGCGGTTAAGTTCAGAAAATGCTTGGTGTAACTCACTCGGCAGAACCTAAGTCGCGTTGTTGATAATAAGCCTTATCTACCAGTAGGTTTTTTGACATTTTTGTTTAAAAATTTCCTCTTTAACGCCCTTATCCCAATTGATAGCGTCTAAGATACGAATGGGTGTTTGCAGGGCTATTAATCTATCTGATAATTCACGGGTTTTTAGGAGTAATGCCTTATCTATCATACTCTAAGCTCACTAATAAATGAGCTTTGAGCATAGGTTAAATTAACGTAATTTCATAGCACATTAGTGCCTAACTTGCATATTAATTGGGCTTGAAAAATCAGTAATTCGATTTATTATCTTACCATCTTTATAAATCAATAATGTTGGCACTGTGTTAACTTCATTATCAATAAATAAATCATTACCGTAATCAATTGTTAATGGATGAACCACATTAAATTTTTCTTTATACTCAGTACCAGCGGCTTGATCTGTCCATAGTTGGCTAATGACGGCTTCAGTATCAATTCCCTGCTTGGCCAATTTATTCACTTGCTGCTGTGCTGAAATACAGTTTTTTGCCATTTCAGGGCGCGTATCGGCTAAGTACCAGTCGCACCACGTTGCTGTAAATAAGACAGCTTTATTTCCCTTTGGGGGAATAAGCAGTGGGCTAGTTACTGGATTATCTTTTTTATCGATAAGTTTGCTTTGAGAAACTACGCCGTCATGTGATAACAACTTTAAGGTGTTATCAAGCGCTGTATCAGCTTTACGGCCTTGAAAAATAACTTTGCCCGTTTTATCAAGTAAAACATGAAAAGGCGTACCGATGAATTCATAATATTTGGCAACTTTACCAGTATGATCTGTCATCATGGCCATGCTTAAATTGAAGCGTTGCTTTACTTTTTTTATAGCTGCGGTATCGTCATTCAAATCTATATTTACGGCTATAAATGTGATTTTTTTACCAAATTTAGTGTAAGCATTTTGAAAGTGCGGCATTTGTTCCATACATGGTTTACACCAAGTAGCCCAAAATTTTAAATACATTGGCTGTTTTGGTTGATAGGCACTTAAATTTAGGAGTTTACCTGATTCAGTTGTTAAAAATAGCGGCTGTTCGGATGCTAGTGCTTGGTAACTCATAAGCTGTAAAATAACCACGACCATAAAAGAGATTACTTTGTTATTCATATGTTATTCCTTAAATAATAGCCAGTCTAACGATACAAACTATTTCTGTATTGTAAGTTTACGACATTAAAGGAACCAGTCAGGCTATGCGAAACGACCAGTTATCGTTACAAGGCTTCAAAACAGTTGCAGCATGTTCCCAATTACAGCCTTTTATTGATAATTTTTGGACTATAAAGCGTACAGCGCCATTTTTAGATACCAGCCACCTACTTCACAGCGATTGTGCATCGGGTATGATTTTTAACTTTAGTGATCAAATCGAAATCAATGACATAGCATTAAAAAATGCAGGCTATATTTGTACTTCATTCATAAAGTCTCAACAGCTCAAATTAGCTGGGAATATAAATACGCTAGGCATTCGCTTTAAACCTGCCGCAACGAGGTTATTTACGAATGTACATGCTAAGGACACCAAAGAACTGATAACGACGGATATCAACTACACCCTAACATCACAGCTCTATGAGCAATTAGCACAAAGCAGTAATTTTGTACATCAAGTGCGTTTTTTAGAACTATTTTTCTTAAATAGTATTAACCAAGATAACCACAACTTAAATTCACTAGAGCAGACATTGAGCCAGCGTTTATTAAAGATAATTGATGCCCATTATGGCTATATAACTTTAGCTGAACTAAGTGAGAATACAGGTTTACATACAAAGAAAATAGAACGCATTTTTAGTCAATACATCGGTATTAACTTTCGTCAAAGTTGCCAAATAACAAAATCAAAGCATGCAATGAATACGATTAAATCGCAGCCAACGAAGCCGCTATCTGAAATTGCAGTGGATTTAAATTATTTTGACCAAGCTCACTTTACAAAACAATTTAAAGCGGTGATTGGTGTCACGCCTGCCCGCTATCACAATCAAAAACACGGCCAACTTTCGGTGACTAAAAAATGAACCACAATCAGTTTAAACCAATGTACGCTTCAAAGCGTACACTAACCTAAAGCTAGGAGTTATTATGAAAAACGAAATTGACGGAAAACAAATACTAGCTGTTTACGAACGCATTATACAGCTTGGTAAAAATACTGACGACGGTAAACACTACATGGGCCTAACCGCCTTTTCTGATATTGATGGGTATACCATCTACCTTAAAGGCAGTGGTGTACTCCTTAGGTTTGGTTTTCATAACACCTATCACTTAGATTATGAACACAATAAACACAAAGATGACTTTTTAAAAAAGCTGAGTAATATTCTTAATGAAGTATAGGAGAGTATGTGACCACAGAGCACCGAAAAAGACGCACAACACCAATTAGAAACGCCGCATTCATTAATCAAGTTATTGCAGCACTGCTAGCTGATCCAGGTAAACTTGCAATCATCCGCAACAATTTAAATGAATACCGCCAACAACAGTTTCTAAAACGCGGTTTCTTGCTCGCAATTGAGCGTTTTGACTGGGTGTTTGAAGCAACCGACGATGTGCAGCAAATTTGCGACCAAATAATGGCTGATGATTATATTGGTAACCGCCTAAGGCGCTACCCACTGCTATTTAAAGGGGTTATCAACTAGGCCTATTCAACGTACCTGATTGGAAAACTGTCGTTTATAGATGATTGATGCGGTGAAAAATGCTAGATTGCGGCAATTTTATTATTTTGAGAACCTTGCTATGTCAAAAGCTGTCGACACTGCAAACTCAACAAACCCAGAAAAACAATCAGGTTTATTTAATCGTTTTTTGGCAACAGTTGAGTTTTTGGGGAATATGTTACCCCACCCTATTACGTTATTTGCCATATTCTGTGTGGCTATCATTATTTTCAGCGGCATCGCTGACTGGTTTGGTTTAAGTGCCATAGACCCACGACCTGTTGGTTCTGCAGGCCGCGATCCTGATGGTGTAATTGAAGTAGTCAGCCTTTTAAGTGCTGAGGGCTTACAGCGTATTGTTACAGGCCTAGTAACTAACTTTACCGGCTTTGCCCCTCTAGGCACTGTTTTAGTTGCCTTATTAGGTGTGAGTGTAGCAGAGCACTCAGGTTTATTATCAGCAGCCATGCGCGGCATGGTGATGGGAGCATCAAAACGTTTAGTTACATTCATGGTGGTATTTGCTGCTATTTTGTCAAATACCGCATCTGAACTGGGTTATGTAGTGTTGATACCATTGGCAGCAATGATTTTCCACAGCCTTGGTCGTCACCCTTTAGCGGGGTTAGCAGCGGCTTTCGCCGGTGTGTCAGGTGGTTACAGTGCAAACTTATTGTTAGGCACGATTGACCCATTACTGGCGGGTATCACCACACCAGCTGCACAAATGATTGACCCCACCTACCAAGTAGGCGCAGAAGCTAACTGGTATTTTATGATGATATCAGTATTACTTATCGCTTTATTAGGCACATTCGTAACTGAAAAAATAGTTGAACCACGCTTAGGAAAATATAACCCTGATGAAGCCAGTTCGGACCTTGCAGATAACAATATCCAAGGACTAACTGAGATTGAAAAGTCAGGCTTAAAGTGGGCTGGTGTTTCTTTACTTGTTGTATCTTTATTACTTGCATGGACTATCGTGCCCGCAGATGGCATTTTACGTAATCCAGAGACTGGCTTAGTGGCGCACTCGCCATTTTTAAAGGGTATCGTGGTCTTTATATTTGTAACTTTTGGCATTCCAGGTTTTGTCTATGGTCGCGTTGTAGGCACCATGAAAAACGATAAAGATGTCATCGATGCCATGAGCAAAAGTATGAGCTCAATGGGTATGTATATCGTACTGGTATTTTTTGCAGCCCAGTTTGTGGCATTCTTTAAATGGACAAATTTAGGCACTATCTTAGCTATCAATGGTGCTGCAATGTTACAAGCACTGAGCCTTACAGGCCCTGAAGTATTTGTGTTATTTATCTTTATGTGTGCTTTAGTTAACTTAAGTTTAGGCTCATCATCAGCGCAATGGGCTGTTACTGCCCCTATATTTGTCCCTATGTTAATGCTAATAGGCTATGCCCCTGAAACGATTCAAGCCGCGTACAGAATTGGCGACTCTGTTACTAACCTGATCACCCCAATGATGAGTTATTTTGGCTTAATACTCGCAGTAGCAACTAAATACAAAAAAGACATGGGAATAGGCACGCTAGTTGCAACTATGCTGCCATACAGTATGTTCTTCTTTGTTGGCTGGGTCGCATTATTTTATTTATGGGTTTTTGTATTTGGTTTACCTGTAGGCCCTGAGTCGCCAATCTATTACACACCTTAATCATTGATAAAAAATACCAGCTTCGGCTGGTATTTTTTTAAATTTGTTTTTAAAAATAAAGCAATTACAATGTAGTATAACTTATCTATGTAAATTGAATATGCGTTACATTATTTTGCTGATTTGCTTTACTTCGGCACTTTTTTCACTACAACTCTACGCAAATGCAACTAAAGAACTTGAGTCATCTTTTGCGACCGCACTGGTATTAACTGACGGTGATAGCATTACACTAGGTTACGGAAGCTTTGACCCAAAAAACTTTTTTGATTCTTCTGATAAACCTGACAATAGTAGCGACCTTATTGATCTCAGGCATCAGCTTTCATTATATAGTATCCCTTATGATTATGAGCTAACAGAACAAATTTTTGACTATATAAGTACCTTACATAGCCAAGTAAGTTATTTAAAGCAAAAACAAAATATTCGTTTTTTTGATGATGTGATTGCAGACAGTGATACAGACTCCATGCACTCAGCCATGCTCGGTTTGAGTATAGAAAAACCCATAAGCTCAAAATGGTTTTATCGATTGCGGATCAATACACATTTAATGCACTTTGAAAATCAATACAACTATAATTCTGAGCAAAGCTTAGCGAAAGTAAAACCTCTGTTCGAAGGCCTTTACACTAACATACAAAGTAATGCTTTGGTTTTAAATCCAAACGCCTCACTAATTTACAGATTACCGCGTAATTGGGGCTACTACGAGTATAAGTTAAAGTTTAGCTACTACTATGGCTGGGCGTTATCACAACCTGAGCAACTTGACCCTGTAAGGCCTGAAAGTTGGCAAACCAATAACACAATCAAAGCAAATTTTAATATGTTTAAAGTGTTTGATTTTCAACAATCATTTTATCTAAAAGCACAACGAGTTGATTTAGGTGCTGATAGTCGTACACCACTTGGCACAGATCATTTTTACGAGTATGGTTTTGGCGTTTTATGGGACATTTCTAACTGGACAAAATGGCTTGATAATTTTGGCATCGGGGTAAATATAAACAATGGTAGCTCGTTGGACGGAGGCACCATCGTTATTTATTTTAATGAAATTTAAACAAGCCCAGCGTATTCATTTTATAAACAGGGGTTGCTACAATAATAGATAAATTATTCTAAAAGGATTTGTTTATGAAAAAACTACTTATTTTTCTCACTTTACTCTGTAACACTGCGTTTGCGTTAGAGTTTCAAAAGTACCCTGTCGTTCTTGAATCATCACGTGGTGAGCAAGTCATCATCGTTGAAACCCTCGACAAAGCTCAAGCACTGATCAAAGTTGTCGGCGTAAATCACCCTATCGATGAGGTGGTATTTCTCACCGACCTATTACCCCATGGAAGTATTAAAGCATATAAATATACCTTCGATGGCCAACAACGTGCTCTAGTTACTCGTGAACAAGGTTATGCCTGTTGCAGCTACGCTTTGTATTTACCAGACACTCGTAAAGCAATTTATTTATCTGAGCAAAAAGACAAACGTAATAAAGCAATATCTGAGGATACTTACGCACAATATCAAGCTCAGCTAGCTGATAATATTCAAGCCGACTTCGCAAAATTTAACCGAGAAAAAGCAATTGCAAATTCGCTTGAAGCATTAGACAAAGCGCAGCAAAGGTTTACAAAACAGTGTGGCAGCAAAATTGAAACAACTATAAACTGGCAAGAAATCGACGACAGCTTATTACAAACCTATGCCATCGGCGCATATTGCGGACAAGTCGCTAACTCTCTTGCAAAACAATGTGAAAACTCAAGCGAATTCAAATCCGTTGCACAACAGTTTGGCAAAGTAGAATGTGAATTTACTAATGAATTAAAATTGCGTCATACCGATTCATTAATTCACTTCAAAACAGCGCCTAAAGCACCTAACCAAGCTCAGTTTGTTGAAGCCTATTTGCGCAACTTATAGCACGATAATTTTTAAGGTACTGATTGTAAAAAGAAACATTCGTTTAAGCTAATTCATTACATCGGTATATTATTTAAACGTAACTTTGCCACCAATCATTTTATACGCAGGGGCGCCGCGAATGATGGTTTCGCGGGCGAAGGGGCGCTCGCATTGCGGGCAAATACAAGGGGTTGTGGTGAAGTCTTGGTTTATGCGCTCTTTAAAGCATTTAACTAAAGCACCTTTCCCGCCTTTTCGGTATTTGAATAACTGGGTTTTACATTGACTGCAAAATATATCGACGGTTTTAGTGGGGCCTTTTTTATTTGGTTTTGCCATTTTAACTACTTCTTTTACTACAAATACCTCTGTAGGGTAACAGGTTATGGCCAAAGCCCCAAAACCAGCCCCATCAGGGTGAATTGCAAAATATGATAACCACTATTGACCATAAATAGTTTTAACGGGCGTTGCTCAAACAAATAAGTGATGCCATAGGCACTGCTGACCCAACAAACTCCAATAATGAATGCTGCTCCAACACTCACTCCCAGACTTGGCGCTGGCCCAACGAACAATGATAAACTAAGCGCAATAAAGAACGAGAGGAAAAAACTAGCTACGAATACCCTTTTTGGATTAATAGCCTTTAAATCAAGCTCTGTGAGCCCACATGATTCCATCCAAATTCGCTGAAATAAAAAAGGGGAATACCAAACCCCGCCCAAAGCGAAGGAGGATAGAGAAGCAATAAACACCGCAAAAAAGTTAACTTGGGAAAAATCCATATACGGCTCAATTAGGACGGCAAATAAAAAAGGATAACTTTACTTTAGTTAATGAATGCTATTACAGCAAACCTCCAGTGTAGCAAAAATAACAACAACGAAATTTTCAGCCATGGTTTTTTATTGCTTAACAGGCTTTTTTTGTAATTTTCGTTGTAAGGTGCGTCTATGCATATTAAGTTGCCTCGCCGTTTCTGAGATATTGCCATGGTTACAGTGAAGTACTTGTTGAATATGTTCCCACTCAACACGCTCAGCTGACATAACAGTACTTGGGGCAGTTGTGATTTCGGTTGGTAGTTGATTATTTATATCTAAGGCTTTGACTAAAGTTGGCATATCAACGGGTTTTGTTAAGTAATCGTTGGCACCAATTCGCATTGCTTCTACAGCAGTCGCTATACTGGCAAAACCCGTCAGCAAGACTATATGGCAGCTCGGCAATAATTCCTTTATTGGTTTTATTAATAACAGCCCATTGTCATCACCTAGCTTCATATCTAACAACACATGGCTTGGTTTATATTGTTTTACAAGTTGCAATGCTTGCGCACTATTATGTGCTACTTCGCAACCAAAGCCGTGTTTAGTTAAACGTCGTGTCAACGTACTTGCTAAATTTATATCATCTTCAATTATAAGTAATTTCATTATTTTTCTTCATTTAATACTGCAAGCTGTACCTTAGCAACACCGCCCCCTTCGGGGTGATTATAAAGGGTTAAAGAGCCGTGTAATCGTTCAAGTGTTACGTTAGAAAGTAATACTGCGAGCCCCATACCTGATTTACTATCCATTATGTGCCCGCCAAGTTGAGTTAATTGTTCACTAGAAAACCCCACCCCATGATCACGTATCAGCAGGCTCACTTCATTATCACTCGCTTGCCAAGTCAAAGCTAACTGTGCTTGCTTATTTTGTAGATTTGCTGTGACTGAGTTTTGCAATAAGTTAAGAATGGCAGATAACAGCATTGCGTCACCTTTTACATTGACAGCTGGTGTATCATTTTTCCATATCAGTTGTTGATCAGGATAGTGTAAAAGCATACTGTCTTGGATCTGCTGTGCTAGCGCAGGTAATTCAATAAACCCAATATCGCTGCGAGTTCTTAATTGTGCCGATAAATCTCTAAAGTTATCTAGTTGGGTTGCGCACTGCATAAGCGGTTTATGCATTTCATTAATGAGCGTATTACTAGGTTGCTCTTCTTGTAGCTCTTCAAAAAGTAATTGTAAATTTGCTATTGGACTGGCAAGTTGATGAGTAATTTGGGCAGCTGCACCATCAAGTGTAACTAACTGCTCTGAGCGTAGTTGTTTCTCGCGCACCTTTGCTATAGTACGCTCTCTAGAGTGTAATGAGCGATTCATAGTGCCAATTACCAAAGCAATCACGCTGGCACTGATGACAAAATTAACCCACATGCCCACGAAGTGGCTGGTCATATCCATGTGATGCATACTGTGTTGTGGAATTTTGTACAGTAATAAGCTGTAAGCAGATATTGCCAGCAGCGCAATATACGCCAGCCCTTTAGCACTTACACTCACAGCTGCAATCATAATAGGTAATAGTAACAATGAGACGAATGCGTTGGTTGCGCCACCACTGAGTGACAATAAAACACTTAAAAACAAAACATCCGCGGTGAGTTGCATTAACATCCCCACCTCTTTTGCTTTACTCACATTACGATAATCAATCACGCTTAATATTTGAAATACTGCCTCTAGAGAAATAACAAGCAGTAATTCATAGAGTGGGATCTGGTGTTCCAATAAAAAATAAACAGCGATCACCGCTAAGAGTTGAATCGCTATCGCGCCACTTCGTAGCATCAATAAGCGGCTGATTGCGGGATCTGTTTGCATTAGAAATGCCATTTACGTAGACCTAAAGCTAAGAGTTAATCTTCATCCATTGATATATTAAATACGGCGCAGGGTGTGCCTTGATGAAATACCATTTTCCACGACGCGTCACTATAGCGCCATAGCGACATCCGCAAAGAGTAATTAAATTCGGCGCGCGCCGAACGCCTGAAAGCAGCTTGATAGCTCAGTTGAACAATATTGTCACTAAGCATACGCCCTTTAAAGTTTTGATTATAAAACTGCGGCACCACTTCTGAAGGCAAACGCGTCAGCACTTGGTATTTATTAAACACCGTGCCGTTACCAGCAATTTCTATAAACTCGTCATCCAGTAGCGCGTCTAATGCTTGCTCTGACTGGCGGATCTCTGGTTCAAGCAGCTGGCGTTCGGCATCAATAAGATGATTAAATAGTGATACCTTTATTTTGCTACTCATAGTAGCTCCTACAGTTGTTTATATATTTGCCCTGCTTTCATAACAAACTGTACATTTCGCATTGTTGTTATGTCTTGCAGAGGCGATCCTTTAACGCTGATAATATCCGCTTGCTTCCCCACACTCAAGTCACCAAGCTGTGCATTTTGGCCAAGTAATTTAGCTGCTGCGACAGTAGCTGATTTAATTGCCTGCTGCTCAGTCATCCCATTTTGAACTAACAATTCAAACTCATGCGCATTTAACCCATGGCGAGATACCCCTGAGTCTGTGCCAAACGCAATATTAACCTTGTTTTTCAGTGCTAATTTAAACGAGGCTCGCATTTTTGGTGTCACTTCACGCACTTTATCAGCAATAGCTTTGGGCATATTAGGGTTGCTCAAGACTTCTTTACTGACGGTGGCGCCCGCTAATAATGTTGGAACCAAGTAAGCACCTTGTTTTTTAAACAGCTTAATCGCTTCTTTATCTAAATATGAGCCGTGTTCAATTGAATCGACACCAGCGCGAAGTGCGGCTTTTATGCCCTCATTACCGTGTGCGTGAGCTGTTACTTTTCGCCCAAGATGATGCGCAGTATCAACAATTGCCGTTAACTCGTCGTTCGTTAATTGTTGGTTAACGCCTGCAGCCGTATTGCTTAACACACCTCCTGTTGCGGTAATTTTAATCACATCGGCACCTGTTTTTATAACTTGTCGAACCGCGCGGCGACAATCATCAGCACCATCACAGACACCTAAGCCACCAGTTATTTCATCTGTTATGTCTTGTCTGTAGCCATGCAAATCAGCATGCCCCCCAGTGGGAGTGATCATGTCACCTGCAGCAAAAATACGTGGCCCTTTGATTTCGCCGCGCTTAATAGCACGCTTTAACGGGAAAATTACTTGATGGCTACTACCTAAATCTCGTACAGAAGTAAAGCCCGCTTCTAATGTACGCTGTAAGTATTTGATTGACCTAAGAGCATAATCAGCTTCGTATTCCGTTGCCCAGCGATGTGGGTTAACTTTAGCATCACGCTCAAATGTAACATGAACATGCATATCAATAAGTCCTGGCATAACAAAGTTATTCTTTAAATCAATAACCTGAGCGTCTGCGTCTGTTAGCGCTAGTTGCTCCATTGTTAAATATCCGCTTTCTATACGTGTAATAAGCGTATCTTCAATCACAACCGTTTGCTGTTTTTTGACTGTTTGTTCAACACCACTTAGCAGTGACCCAGCATAAATGACCTGAGTCTTTGCAGCAAAGCAGTTACTGCTTAAACTCGTTAAAGCCAATGTGACAAGCGTATTTATTATTTTAATTTTCATAGTAGCCCCTTTTTCTACTACCATTAACGTAAATTACGTTTAATTACCACTATTTACGATATAAACAAAGCTATCAACTAGTCTTATAACGGGATTTTTGGTATAAAACACGTATTGATGACAGATGTCTGACCACTATAAGAGAACACACTATGTCTTACGCACATATAACAGGTTGGGGAAAATGCATTCCACCAGCCCGCATTAGCAACGATGAAATTAGCCAACTTGTTGATACCAATGACGAGTGGATCACAACCCGTACGGGTATCAAAGCGCGCAGAGTAAGCCACGTAAGCACAGCTGAATTAGCAACGGTTGCAGCAAAACATGCCATTGCATGTGCTGGGGTTGATGCTAAAGACATAGATTTAGTTTTATTAGCCACTTGTTCACCTTCAACCATGGTGGCAAATACTGCCTCATTGGTACAAAAAAATATCGGTGCAGTCGGTGCTGCGGCAATGGATACAAATGCGGCCTGTTCTGGCTTTTTGTATGCATTACAAGCTGCAACTGCACAAATTCAAGCAGGAATGATCAAAAAGGCAGTGGTTATTGCTGCTGAGCGAATGACTTGGTATGTTAACTGGGATCGTCGTGACAGCGCAGTATTATTTGGCGATGGCGCAGGTGCCGTTGTACTTGAAGCTGCCGATACACCATCAGGCTTATTGGCGAGTAAAACAGGCTGCGACAGCGAAGAGCGCGATATTTTGCATATTACCAACTTCGGTAGTGATATTGACAAGTACAGTCCAGCAGGCCCATCAGATTTATTGTTTGAGGGACGCGAAATATTCAAACGTGCAGTAAAAGGCATGAGCGAAGCGTGTGATGATGTACTAACTCAAGCAGATTTAAGCTTAGATGAAATCGACGTATTGGTCCCGCATCAAGCAAACTTACGTATTATCCAAGCCATTCAACAGCGCCTTAAAGTGGCTGATGAAAAAGTAATGGTAAATATTGGCGAATATGGCAACACATCGGCAGCCACTATCGCTATCGCACTATGTGAAGCTGTTGAACAAGGTTTAATTAAGCCTCATGCTAATATTATGTCTGCTGCATTTGGTGCCGGGTTAACCTGGGCCGCAAGTTACATAAAATGGGGCGAGCGTGTTACCCCTATTAACACCTGTGACGCGGCACTACCTTTATGTGACAAAACAGGTTTAGAGCTTGTTGAAGCTGCTGTGGCTGCATGTAAAGGCACAGATTAATCGCATGAAGCGTCATTTAAAGCGCGATTTTCGCGCTTTTTTTATAGGAAAAATATAAAGCTTAGTTAAAACGACTTGCTAAGTAATTAAATACAGCGCGAATTCCTAGAGCTTCACCACCAGCTGGGCGACCTGGTAAAGATCGTAAGTTCCAAGCCATAACATCAAAATGTACCCAATCGGTGTTCGGCTCAACAAACTCTTTTAGATATAAAGCGGCCGTTATGGCACCACCGAAAGGTGTGCTGGCACAGTTAGCCATGTCTGCAACATCGCTTTTTAGAAAGCTTGTGTATTGTTCAAATAAAGGAAGTTGCCATACCGGATCGCTTACATTCATACCTGAATCAACAATACCGTTTGCAACATCGCGGCTCGTAGAGAAGAACCCTGGTAACTCCGTACCTAGTGCGACACGGCAAGCCCCTGTTAATGTTGCAAAATCAATAAGCAATTCTGGTTTATCATTTTGTGCTTCGGTTAAAGCATCACATAAAACTAGGCGCCCTTCTGCGTCTGTGTTATCTATTTCAACCATAATGCCTTTGCGTGTTTTAATCACATCACCTGGTCGAAATGCATTACGTGATACAGCATTTTCAACAGCAGGAACAAGTACACGTAAACGCACCGGTAAATTAGCCGCCATTA
The DNA here is from genome assembly GCF_030408095.1 of Pseudoalteromonas sp. APC 3893. Taxonomy (NCBI): domain Bacteria; kingdom Pseudomonadati; phylum Pseudomonadota; class Gammaproteobacteria; order Alteromonadales; family Pseudoalteromonadaceae; genus Pseudoalteromonas; species Pseudoalteromonas sp. APC 3893. The sequence continues at coordinate 30,411 of NZ_JASDCD010000015.1, read as the reverse complement.
TTAATTGCGCCAAGCCAATAACATGGGCAGCACCGCCCATGTCTTTTTTCATGTTACGCATACCTGAACTTGGTTTCAGATCCAAGCCACCTGAATCAAAACACACGCCTTTACCAACGAGCGTCACTAATGGTGCTTTTTCATCACCCCATTTTAAATCAAGTAAACGCGGTTTATTTTCACTGGCGCGCCCAACCATGTGGATTGTTGGATAGTTTTGCTCAAGCAACTCATCGCCAACCCATTCACTAAATTCACCTTTAAAAGTGCTAGCTAAGTCGGTCATAACTTGCGATAAATGCTGAGGCATCATATCGGCCGCAGGCGTGTTAACCAAATCGCGTACCAAATTAATTGCACTTGCTTGCTGTTCCAAGCGCTCAAACATAGCTTTATCTGCAATAGCTAATTGTGCTTTAGGAGCCCCTTTCGCTTTATATTCGCTAAACTCATAGCCACCTAGAATAAAACCTAGCGCAACTTGCTCTAGCTTGTGCTCTAGGCCTTGTATTTGGTAACAGCCAGCAGGGAGTTTAGTCGCCAGCTCACCGGCTACCCAAAAATCGTCAAGGCTATTAACCAAACAATAAACGTGTGCCAATGCCCCTGATTTCTCATCAACTACCAAGGCCAAGCCTTGCTTTTTAAAGTCACAACTTTGTAGCCAGTTTTGTAAAAAAGTAGATTGGTGTTGCAACCAGTTAGCTAAGTCACTTTTGGTAATAAAAGATAAAGGAATTGCTGAAGAAGTATGATGAATTAATGCACTCATTAAATGACTCATTTTTAAAATAATTAGAACTTTAGCATACCAATATACCTAGTCAAAAGGTATAGCTAAGCGCAGAGCAAATAATACAAAGTGGCATTATTTTTTTACAGAAGGGGCCGAAGTTTGCTGCTTCCTTTCATCTTCGGCTATTTTTTGATCTATTTCTTTTAGTGGCTTGTTAATATTAAAAGAGCTAGGTAATACCTCTACACCAACATAGCGCCCTAACTTAACAACTAAAGGAATAGTTATTGGGGCAAAAGGAAGCACTGCAAAAACACCCAACCCCAAGCCTTTGAGTATATCTACAAATTGCGCATTGGCTTTACTTAAATCTTCTTTACTCACTTCGCCGTGCGTATAACGACGGTAGATGGTGAGCATTTCTTTTGTTTCTTGTTTTTCTTGCGCAAGTGCAATTTTTAATGCCACCATAGAACGCTTAAAACGCAGTTGTTGGCGTCTTTTGCTGATCTTAGCAACCCGAAAGGGCGCACGGTGAATTACTTTATATAATCGCATGAAAGTATTTTCACATAGCTGGGCGTGTTCACAAAGCAGTATTTATATTTGCTGTGATATAATCGCTGTTACCCGACTCGAAATTACTACGACTATGAAGATTGACAACAATATAATAGCCACGACAGAGCAAAAAGATAAACCACAAAGGCCCGCCTCTGATGAATGCTGTGGCGGTGGAAGTTGTTGCCCATGTGTATGGGACGAATACCGCGAAGCATTAAAAACATGGCGGGAAAATAACCCGTTACCACTTACAGATAAGCTATAATGCAAAGGATATACTTTGCTATAACCTATTTTAAAAAACGAAACTGCAGCAATTAGTAAATTTTTTCATTTAAAAAATAGCCATTTATGTTCATAAAGCAGCTTCGCCATTAAAGCCACTCAATTAAAATCGTTATTTATCAAGTGGGTTAATCATATTTAATTTTCCTCTATACAATACACACAAAAATTCATTTATTTTAACATCTTGAACAATTAATTAACAATATGTATAAATGAATAACACCTCTAATCATTAAGATTATATTGGTGTAATAATCGAAACAATTCTAACTGGGGAAATTAGAATGAATCTTAAAAACAACATATTAAATCAAGCCGTAAAACTTGCCTTAACGACAACGACTGCTGGTCTATTCGTATCAGGTAGTGTGTTAGCTGAAGAAGCAGAAAAAACACAAGTAAATAAACATGTCGAAAAAATTGCAGTGGTTGGCACACGCTCTGCACCGCGTTCCATTGGTGATTCACCGGTACCTATAGATATCATTGGTGGCGAAGAGCTGGGTAAATCAGGTAATACTGATATGCTAGAGCTATTAAAAGGTGCGATTCCATCTCTTAATGTTCATCAAATGCCTATCAGCGATGCCGCATCACTGGTGCGCCCAGCTAATTTACGTGGCCTGCCATCAGACAGCACCTTAGTTTTACTGAACGGAAAACGTCGTCATCGCGCATCTGTCATTGCATTCTTAGGGGGTGGTATTAATGACGGCGCACAAGGTGCTGATATTTCAGTGATCCCAAGCATCGCCTTAAAACAAGTTGAAGTACTTCGTGATGGCGCAGCAGCACAATATGGCTCAGATGCCATTGCTGGTGTAATGAACTTTGTTCTAAAAGACGCCTCAGAAGGCGGGAGCTTTGAAGTACGCCAAGGTGAATACTATGAAGGCGATGGTGATACCACGCAGATTTCAGGTAATATTGGTTTACCCTTTACTGATAACGGTTTTGCTAACTTAAGCTTTCAATATAAAACAGCCGATGCAACTAGCCGTTCTGTACAGCGTGCAGATGCGAAAATACTGGCTGACAACGGCGTACCAGATATTCCCCCCATTACCCAAGTATGGGGAGCACCTAAAGTTGATGATGATATTTCAATCTTTGGTAATATTGGTTTAGAGCTAACCAACAACTCCGAGTTCTATATGTTCGGTAATTACTCCGAACGTGATGTTCGTGGTGGCTTTTATTACCGTAACCCAAATACACGCCCTGGAGTTTACGGTGTTCAATTATATGAACTTGATGGTACAGGTTCACCAGTACTTGATTCAAATGGTGATCAAATACCACTAACAGATGCAAACGGTGATAATCGATTTGATCGCTTAGTCGCAGACATGACAGGTGACTTTTCAGGCAACTGCCCTATTACTGATGACATGAATCAAGGTGGCCTTAATATTAACGATTCACAGGGTTTGCAAGATGTCATGAATAACCCTGATTGCTTTGTATTTAACGAAATGCTACCAGGTGGGTTCACGCCTAATTTTGGCGGTAACATCACCGATACTTCTCTAACAATAGGCACCAAAGGTGAGTTCACCGATGGCTACCTAAAAGGTGCCTTTTATGACTTAAGTGGTACCGTTGGTTTAAATGAATCTCGTTACTTTATTTATAATACCATTAACGCATCGCTTGGTGCTGAAAGTCCACGTGACTTTAGCCCTGGCAAATATTCACAACTTGAGAAAAACTTTAATTTTGACTTATCAAAAGGCTTTGATTGGGGTTTAGCATACGACGTGAACATGGCAGGTGGCCTTGAGTGGCATGAAGAGACCTTTACTGTTACCTCAGGTGATGAAGCATCATTTATTGCAGGTCCTCTGACTGAGCAAGGCTTCAGTATTGGCTCTAATGGTTTCCCAGGCTTTAAGCCTTCGGATGCAGGGGAATATACCCGTCGTAACTATGCAGCCTATATTGATGTTGAAGCGCCTTTTACTGAAGATTTTTTGATGGGCTTAGCACTTCGCTTTGAAGATTATGATTCATTCGGTTCAACAACTAATTATAAGTTAACGGGTCAATACCATGTTACTGAAGACTTGAATATTCGTGGCTCAATTAGTACCGGGTTTAGAGCTCCCACCGTTGGACAGGCCAATGTCAGTAATGTACAAACCAACCTAAGCAGCGGTATTTTAGTTGATTCTGCACTGCTTCCGCCAACCAATCCAATTGCAACACAATTAGGTGGTACAGAGTTGGAGCCCGAAGAATCACAAAGTTATACTTTTGGTGCAGTTTACACCATCGGCGACTTATTCTTAACTGTTGATTATTACAACATTCAAGTTGAAGATCGTATTAGCCAATCTGAAAAAATTACTTTAAGCCAAGCAGATAAAGACGTCCTTGAAGAAGCTGGCGTCCCTAATGTGCAAAACCTAGCACAAGTAAGCTTTTTCACTAATGACTTTGATACTACAACCCAGGGTGTTGATTTTGTGGCTAACTACGCTGCGGATTTACTCGGTGGTAGCTCAACCTTTAGTCTAGCCTACAACTGGAATGAAACAGAAGTAACGCGCTCTAGTGACATCACCGGTGCATTCAAAGTAAGCCGTCTAGAAAATGACTTACCGAATCATCGCGGCACACTTAGCTGGGCTCAGCAATGGGAAAGCTTTTCAGCGTTTACTCGCTTAAATTACTTTGGTGAATACCAAGGCGTGCACGTTGATTTTGACCAAACAGCTAAAATGGCTGACGCTGCGGTGACCTTAGATGCTGAAGTAACATATTTCTTAAATGACTCAATTAGCTTCTCTGTTGGCGCACAAAATCTACTTGATCAAGATGCAGAAGAGTTAGACTTTGAAGAATCTGCAGGCATTCCAAGTAATAGTTTTGGTGGCAAATACTATGAAACATCACCTTACGGCATTAACGGTGGCTTTTATTACGTCAAAGCAACTTACACGTTTTAATTATCAATAATAGCTAGTGGGCGAAATGCATTGAGTTAATTACTCAAGACATTTCGCCTTTTTCGATTTATATTTAATTAACGAACAACACTAAAAACCAAATACAGTGACGTATGCTACTTGAAAAAGCGAACCAATTACTTGCCGACAACCGTTTAAAAGAGGCAGAGTTTCATTTTAAAACCCTGCTCAAAACAGATCCAAACAACGGCAATGCGCTTTTTGGCTTAGGCCGAATAGCATTACTACTCGAACGCTTTGATGCAGCCGTGTACTTATTACAACGGGCCTGCGAGCATTTACCTAATATGCTCGAACCGCTGCATGCCCTTGCTGATGCGTTTAACGGGGTCAATTCACCAGCAGATGCTCTGACCGTGCTTGAATACGCAAAATCAATTGCAAGCCACAACCCTGAGCCACATTACTACCTCGCACAACATTATTTAACCTATGGCGAACTCGATAAAGCCCATACTACATTCGCTCAAGCACTCAGTATCGGACTTTACCCAGTCACAGCTTATATACTTTACGAGTTAGTGCAATTAGGCCGCTTTGACGAGCAGCATAATTACATCAGTAATTTGCACCACTTGCTTACACAAACCAATAATTTACGCTTAAAAATGGTGTGTTATTACGCCTTAGCGAAAAGTTATGACAAGCTAAATGATATTGAACAAGCGGCTAACTATTATATTCTAGCCAACAAATTACAATTTCAATTAACTGACTTTAAAACAGCGCAACTCGTTGAGTTTTATGAGCACATAAAACAATATCACCCTGTAGAACTATTCCAATCTGATCACAGCAGTTTTACCGCGACCTTAACGCCAGTATTTATTATCGGTATGCCCCGTAGTGGCTCAACCCTACTTGAACAAATAATTGCAACTCATAGCGAATTTGCCACCATAGGTGAAGATAGTACAATCAGTCGAGATGTTGTGCCTTTTATTGAGCATAAAACCAAGCTGCCCTACCCTGAATGCTTATCAGCACTAACCCCCTCTGTAATAATGCAAGCAAGGGAGATTTACACCCTAAAACTCAAACATGCCAAATCTATTCGTGCCTTTATGATCAATAAATTACCTGCTAATTATCAGTCGCTGGGACTGATAAAATTGCTTTACCCGAACGCCAAGTTTATTGATATGCAACGCGGCTTTGATGCAACAGCTTGGTCGGTTTTTAGTAATTACTTTGGCGAAAATGAACCCTATTTTTGTTCATTACCTGAATTTAAAACTTATTACAGCTTATACCAAAACCTTATGCAGCATTGGCATAGGGCATTTTCAGACTCAATTTTCACATTGCAGTACGAACAGCTAGTAAACCAGCCGAAAGAAACTTTACAGCACGTTTTTAATTTTTTAGGGTGTGAATACGAAGCTGGTTGCTTAGATTTTTATAAATCGAAGCAACCCGTTAGTACGCTCAGTAAAGGAGCAGTTCGAAAGCCGATAAACACCAAAGCAACCGAGCATTATAAGCGTTTTGAAGCTACGCTACATAACTTACTTAATGAGCCGCAAACCAATTAACTAAATCAGTAAATTGATCAAGTTTTGCGCTTGAGTGAGTCAGCATATTAATATGGTCGTAATCATGCTGATGGCCATGCTTACGACCATAAATTTGAAGCTTTTGCACGCCTTTGCCCGATTCATCAATAAATTTTTGAATATCAATAGGCTGAGCTAGGGCTTTATCTTTCACTCCCGCAATGTGAAGTGTCGGTGGTAATTCTAAACCAGCGACAATTTTAGCGTAATCAAAGCCATCATCAGAATCTACCCAAGGCCGCCTTTTTGCCCACTGCATGCTTTGATAATGCGATTTTTGTGTTTCATCATCACTCCCCCACTTTAAACGTTTTGCCGGTAAGTAGCCGTGCTTTTTTGCTAAAATAGGCGCTAATAAATACCAAATAATATTACCTTGCAGGTATTTTTTAGGATGATGATTATACAACGAACGCTTAGTACCAAAGTAAGCACAGGCTTTCACATCATTAATATATTCAGGGTAGCGAGCAAATACACTATTCATTAGTACGCCGCCCCATGAATGGGCAACCCAGTAAGCAGGAGCCTTACCTTCCAACTCAGTAATTTTAGCAATGAACGCGGGGATATCTTCAATTATTGCTTCAGTTTGACCATATTGCGCATGCTTTGAAATAGCCGGCTTACTATCGCCGCGGCCTCGTAAATCAGCAACGTAGCAGACATAACCTTGCTCGGCTAAATACGGGGCTAAGCCTTTATTACTGTGAGTATAAAAAATTTTGCCATTCTCTACAGCCCCGTGCACAAATAAAACCGCAGGTCCGGTTTTTTCATCGTTATATATACGTCTTAAATGCAGCGTTTGTTGCTCACTTAAATTAATATAAACAGATTCTTGTTTAATTGTCATAATGCAGCCTATTGTTATTATGTGCTCATCCTACCAGTAACGCCTGTAATTTGGCAGTTTAAAATTACCCTCTGTTTATTAATCTGTTAAACTAACGACTTGTATATTCAGTTAGTAATCAATAATGAAAGCCTCGCCAAACAAATCAAAATTACACCCTCGTAATCGTCATAATCAAGGCTATAATTTTACGCTTTTAACAGCTAAAGAACCGGCCTTATCTACTTATTTAATTGAGACTCCAGCAAAACAAACAAGTATCGACTTTAGCGATAACAAAGCAGTTAAAACACTCAATCAAGCTTTACTAAAAGCCTATTATGATGTTGAATTTTGGGATTTGCCTGAGCACAACTTATGTCCACCGATCCCTGGGCGCGTTGATTATATTCATTATCTAGCCGATTTATTAAGTGCTGATAATCAAGGGCTTATCCCCACTGGTAAACAAGTGAAAGTGCTTGATATTGGCACAGGCGCAAGCTTAGTCTACCCACTTACGGGCAGTGCTGAGTATAACTGGGCCTTCACAGGAAGTGATATTGATCCGACATCCGTAAAGCTTGCCAAACAGTTAGCGCAATTTAATAACCGTAAAATCAACATTAAACTGCAAAAGCAACCTGAGCATATTTTCAACGGTGTGATCAACGCCAAAGACCTCTTTCATTTAACACTATGCAACCCACCTTTTCATGCCAGCTTTGAGGCTGCAGCGCAAGGGACAGAGCGAAAATGGCGCAATTTAGGTAAAGCACCTAAGTCAGACTTAAATTTTGGCGGTCAAAATAATGAACTTTGGTGTGAAGGAGGAGAAGCCCAATTTATTTCCACTATGATCAAAGAAAGTGCCGACTTTGCAGAACAATGCTTGTGGTTTACATCACTTGTATCAAAAAAAGAAACGCTCAGTGTGTTAAAACGGGAATTGAGTAAACACCCGGTCGCAGAGGTTAAAATAATCGATATGGCACAAGGGCAAAAAGTGAGTCGTTTTATTGCTTGGAGCTATTTTGATCAAGCAACTCGTGAAGAAATTTTCCAAGAGTTTAATATATAGGGAACACACCATGATTGACCTTCGCTCTGATACCGTAACCCAACCATGCAAATCGATGCGTGAGGCTATGTACACTGCACCTTTAGGTGATGATGTGTATGGCGATGATCCTAGCATCAATGCCCTCGATCAATTTGCAGCTCAAAATATACTGTTTTCGCTAAGCGCACCGTTTCGTTTAGTGACACACTTGGGTATCACTAAAGAATCCGTCGATACGTTTATACATGCATTAGCGGCTGAGATTTAACGCCGCTTTATAGTGCTTACGGCACACAGAGACGTAGCGATTATTACCACCGATTTCCACTTGATCGCCATCTGCGATTGCTTCACCATGTTCGTCTGTACGTAACACGTGATTCGCTTTACGGCCACAATGACACACGGTTTTTAGCTCAATGAGTTTATCGGCCCATGCTAAAAGATAATGTGATCCAGTAAATAGCTCGCCTCTAAAGTCATTACGTAAGCCGTAGCATAAAACTGGAATACCCAATTCATCCACCACGTCTGTTAACTGTAATACTTGCTGCTTAGATAAAAACTGACACTCATCGACCAAAACACAATGGCGCTTTTGCTCAGTATTAAGTGCCTTGATCAGTTCAAACACATCTTTTTCTGCATCAAAAATATGCGCATCGGCTTGTAAACCAATACGTGACGATACTTTACCAACTCCAGCTCTGTCATCAATAGCTGCTGTTAATATAACCGGCTCCATACCGCGTTCACGATAATTAAATGCCGATTGGAGTAATGTGGTTGATTTACCTGCATTCATTGCAGAGTAATAAAAATACAACTGAGCCATTTAGTTACCTTGAACTGATCACTATAAAAAAGAGCGAGTATGCTAGCGCATATTCGCTCTTTCAGCACTCATTTTATTGCTGTTAATTGCGCACTTCACATAATTTACTATAAAAGTTGGTATCAATAAATGCTAACTGTAATGCCCCTTTACAGTTAGCTTTTATTATCGATTACTAACTGTTAAAGACTGACTTTCACGAGTATGAGTTAAGTAGTCGATCAACAATTTACTACTATCTAATGAGGTTAATTTTTGCCAGATACTCAGGCTTAGTTTTTTATTTTGTTGATAAAACTGCCGTGAAAATACCAAGTAGCCATGTCTTAACTCATAAGGAGGATAAATAGCTTGCACATCTTTATTGGTATGAGGAAAATTGGTGATTTCAATATTACCAATTTTACAAAGCTCAACAGTAGCATCAACAACTCCCTTATCAACAAGTTCAAAGGCTTTATCACGAGAGTGAGTGTAATGAATAAAAAAAGGTTCTTGTTCCAGTGTTTTAGATAAGCCATAACCATTTGGTAGCGCGAGGGTAAATGCTCTTCGCTGAAAAATCTCTCGTGTGCGCCATTTATCTCTAAATTTATATCCACCAACTAGACAACTACTAAATTGGTTAAATGCTCTACTAGGATCTGGAGTTTTATTACTGGTACTAGGAAATACAGCAAAACTCTCTCGCCCTTTACGGTAGCTTGCAATAACAGCATCGACATTATTATTTTTCAAATCGTTTAAGCATCGTTGCCATGGCTTACGCTGATAGCTTATAGTCAATCCATCCAGCTTTTTGTCGAGCTGTCTCAGTAATTCAATAGATGCGCCCGGATCATTAAGTGGTATTTCTTGACCTGCGCCTAGAAACATTGGTGCAACATTTTTATCTTCATAACAAAACCTAAGCTCTGTATTTGCAAAAAGCTGTAAACTAAAGATAAATAAACTAACTAAAATAAAAGCATGTAATGAGCTTTTCATTTATCACTCACCCTCCTATTAAATAATGTTCCCCTTTAGTGTAGACGTTAAAATAAAAAATTAGCTAATTTTATAAAATCCCTTCATGTTTTAATAACCATTCCTTACGTTTTAACCCGCCAGCATAGCCAGTTAATTTACCACTCGCGCCGATAATGCGATGGCAAGGTACAATAATGCTGATTGGATTTTTTCCATTTGCTGCACCAACAGCTCTTACAGCTTTGGGATTATTTAATGCAATTGCGATATCACTGTAGCTTTGGGTTTGACCAAAAGGCACCGCCATTAACGCTTGCCAAACAGCTTGTTGAAACTCAGTCCCTTGAGTATCCAGGGTTAATGAAAAACTCTGTCTCTGTTTATTAAAATATTGCCCAAGTTGTTTTGCACATTCAATAATATGAGGGTTAGTGATTTGCTCAATCTTTATTTCGCGGTAGTGTGCTGGTGGGTAAAAGCCAACATAACTCACTCCCTTATCTGTCGCTTGAATGATGACATTTTCAAGTGGACTATCGATCTGCGTTTGAATTGTGTGTGTTGCTTTGTTCATACAAGTTGTTGCCATAATTGAAAAGTTAAATAACTGCGAAATGGAGAGCACGCCTCACTGTCAAAACTCGCAGCATTCGCTTGTGCTTTTTTAACGCCTAAATCACCATCAAGTAAGATATCTGGCTGACTTTGCCCTCGTAACTTAGCGTAGTTGACCGTCCATGGGCCTATTCCTTTTAATGTCAGCCATTGCTCTAAATCGACGCATTCAGGATGTTGTTGACAAAAATTAGCTAAATTTCGCAATGCATTTTTACGTGCCTGAGGCATTTTAAAAAAGTCTAAGTCACTGTTAGCGACTGCTTCAGGTGTCACAAAGTAGGTCCGCTCATCGTTAGTTACCCCTAGTTCTTTCACTAACTGCGTTACTAAATTATGCGCCGCAGTGACACTGACCTGCTGACCAAGTACTGCTCGGATCCCCGCTTCAAAGGTTGACCAAATGCCTGGTAAACGTAAACCTTTAGTCAATGTGAACGCACCGCTAATATGGCCGTTTAAGTGCTGCTCTATCATCGAGGTATCTGCGTCTAAATCAAGTACCCGACGTATATTAGCTAAAATTGGCTGTAACAAACGTGGTTCATTTATGTCGATTGCCACTGAAAAGTAATGCTTATCTTCAACAAACGTGGCTGTAAATTGCCCTTGGTAATGATCAGTATTAAAACTACGGCCATAGCTAGTATCTGTTAACCACTCAATTGGTGGGATCAGTCTCTTTGCTAAAAACTGTCGCAGTGCATGCCAATTGTAAGGCGGTCGAAATGGCATTTTTAAAGTGAGTGTTGAGTTTACAGGCTTTACACTGGTTCGCATTTTACTTGGACAAATATGTAATTGATTCAAAAACGCATCATTGAAGCGTCGAATACTATTAAACCCTGCTACAAAAGCAATCTCAGATATAGGTAGACTGGTTTCTTGTAGCAGCTTTTTAGCAAAATGACATTGATTAAATAAACGATATTGCGTCACTGAAATACCGAAATGTTGGCTAAACAAACGGCGTAAATAACGACTTGTTACCCCTAAACGTTCAGCTAACTGTTCGCAACTTTGTTCTTGGGTAAAATTATTATCAATTAATTGTTTTGCGCGCAGTGCAGTGGTTTTTGTACCTTGCCAAGCGCTACTGCCTGGTGCACTGTCTGGCCGACAACGAATGCACGGTCTAAACCCTGCTTGCGCTGCGCTGTGAGCATACTGAAAATACTCTACGTTATGTTCTTTTGCGGTTGGAGCGGGGCAAATTGGTCGACAATATATACCAGTGCTTTTCACTGCAATAAAAAACAGCCCGTCAAAACGATGATCGCGGCTTTGACGGGCACGTTGCCAATGGCTGGTATCCATAAATTAATGCTCAAACTAACTGCTACTTACAACTAGGTTACGCGAAAAAATACAGTTTACTAGCCATTTTCGGCACTTAACCTATTGCAGTAAGGTAGCGGCGCTGCACTTCATCCCAATTAATTACATTATAAAAAGCGGCAATGTATTCAGGGCGACGATTTTGATACTTCAAGTAATATGCATGCTCCCACACATCTAAACCTAAAATAGGTGTATTACCATGCATCAATGGGCTGTCTTGGTTTAAGCTGCTCTCAACTACCAACTCTTTATTAGCTGTAACACTTAACCATGCCCAACCACTACCAAAACGACTGACAGCAGCATTAGTAAATTGCGTTTTAAAACTTTCAAAATCTGAAAATGCAGTATTAATGGCTTGCGCTAATTCGCCTTGTGGTTCTCCACCTCCATTCGGACTCATCACTGTCCAAAATAGCGAGTGGTTATTATGTCCACCAGCATGCTCTTGTACGGCTTTTTGTAGTGACTCTGGCAGAGTATTTATTTTACGCAATAGGGTCTGTGTATCTTGCTGCGCATAATGCGTATCTTCAAGCGCTGCATTGGCTTTATTAATGTAAGTTTGATGATGCAGAGTATGGTGTATTTCCATGGTTTTTGCGTCTATATGTGGCTCGAGTGCATCGTATTCGTACGGTAACGGGGGTAGTGTATATGCCATGATTGCTCCTTTAAGGCTTAAGCTTTATTGATTAATGCAAGGTTGCTGTTTGATCTGATGAATAACTTAAAGTGTAATTTATTTTTTCAATCAAGTGCGGGTGCTGGCTATGCAACTTAGCAAATTGGACAAGCTCTAAATAAGTTTTATGGTGATGATGAACAACAACAGTACGCACTGTATTACACGGATGCTGAATTAAATCACTCAAGGTAATATGAACATCACACAGCCATTTACATGCTTGTTCACATTGATTCATTGCTCGATACGTGTCTGCTAGGTTATGTGCAGCAACGACTAATGCCGGGCAACAATGTTCTATAGCACCAATCACCGACTGGCATATTTTTGCTCGACTAAATTGGCTTAAAAGGTGGGCAGCAAGAGTATGCGCTGTGGTGTACTTATCACGAGCTTCGAGTAACGCACCGCGTTCAAATGCATAGTTACCTGCCATGATATTTGATTGCCAAGGACTAAGCGCTTGAGCGACTTGCGGTAAATCTAAGCTATCATTTAGTTGAGGACGTGCCATGAGATCACCTGCACAAAATTATATTGATGTGTTTAATCTACACAGCAACAAAACTTAATGCAAATGATTTTTATTTATATTGCCATTTTAATTATCTGCAAAATCGATTAATTCTTGCCCTGTTAATCTGTATATAATCCATTCATCTTGTGGCTTTGCATTAATGCTATTGTAAAAATCAATCGCTGGTTTATTCCAATCCAGCACTACCCATTCGAAGCGGCCACAATCTTTACTAATTGCCTGGCGTGCTAAGTGCTTCATAATTAATTTACCAGCCCCTTTACCTCTGCTATCGGGACTGACGTATAAGTCTTCTAAATACAAACCATTTTTACCGAGCCATGTAGAGTAGTTATAAAAATAAACAGCAAAGCCAATCGCCTCTTCGCCATCAAAGCAAATAATACTGTGTGCGGTTGCTCCTTCACTAAACAGGGTTTTTAAAATTGCTTGCTCATCAGTTTTTACTGCATCAGGCTCTTTTTCATAAATTGCTAACTCAGTAATAAAGTGCAAAATGGTTGCTGCATCAGATGGCTGTGCATCTCTTAAAGTAATTTTTTTATTATCGCTCATAAGCTCCCTTACTTAATATCACTATTTTAATGGGTTTTAATACTGGTTTTGGATTCGATTTAATATTGCTCAAGCTTATCTTTTAATATATCCAATTGAATTGGTTTAGCTAAGTAATCATTCATTCCGGTAGCTAAACAATATTCTCGGTCTGTACCCATTGCATTAGCTGTTAATGCAATGATAGTAATATCTTGGTGTTTGTAGCCTGCAACACCGGCACGAATAGCACGGGTGGTATCAAAACCATCCATTACCGGCATTTGGCAATCCATTAACACTAAGGCAAAGTGACCACCAGCAACCTTAGACAACGTGGCTAATGCTTGTTGACCATTTTCAGCTAATGTAACTTGGTAATTTAGCTTGCTTAGCATTAACTTAGCGACTTGTTGATTAATCGGGTTATCTTCAACAAGTAATATGTGATTGCTGAGTTTTTTACTGCGTAAAGATGAAATATAGCTCGATGTTACAAGGGGCAAATCTACTACCCCGTTCTTATTAGCAATTACAGCCATTGCAGAGATCAAGTCAGCGGTGGTGATTGGTTTTGGAAAATAAGCCTGAAAACCGGCATCGCTATATCTCTGTGCTCCTTCCATACCTGCAATACTGGTCATCATCACTAATGGCATCGCCTTAAACGCATCATCGGCTTTTAATATACGACATAATTCAATCCCGTCAATGTCAGGCATTTGCATATCGAGCACACCTATATCATAAAGCGGCAAATTGTTACTTACGCGGTTTTTACATAGGCTAATTGCTTGATCTGCGTCGCAGGCAAGCTCTACTTTGGCTCCCCAATGTTCCAGTTGCTGGCTAATAACTATGCGATTAGTTTCATTGTCATCAACTACTAAGATAGTCAGTTGATTCATATCAATAGTTGGCATGCTCTGCTGAGTTTCACTACCCGCAAGCAGCATTACGCTGGCAGTAAATTCACTGCCTTTACCCACCTCACTAGTAAGACTAACTGAACCATCCATCAGCTCACAAAGTTGTTTACATATGGCAAGGCCTAATCCTGTTCCGCCGTATTGCCGTGTCGTAGACGCATCCACTTGTGAGAACGGACTAAACAAATCTTTTTGTTTTGCGCTATCAATCCCTATCCCTGAATCTTTCACTGAAATTGTTAACTTATAGCGCTCATCTAATGGCACTAAATGAGCGGTAATAACTACCTCACCTTGTTGTGTGAATTTTACTGCGTTACTTATTAGATTGGTAAGTATTTGCCGGATCCGCCCTGGATCTCCTTTGAGTTCGGCTGGGACAACCCCTACTACATCGAGAATAATCTCAATGCTTTTTTCTTGAGCGCGCAATGCTTGTGATTCAGCAACTTGTCCTAGCAAATCACACGCATTAAAGTTAATGCTTTCAAGTTCAATTTTCCCCGCTTCTACCTTAGAAAAATCAAGAATGTCGTTAATCACAGAGAGTAATGAGTGGGCGCTATTTTTAGCAATTGAAACTTTTGTTTGTATCGGTTTATTAAGAGGCTCTAGCTCTATGAGTTCTAGCATACCTAATACACCGTTCATTGGTGTGCGTATTTCATGACTCATAGTGGCTAAAAATTGACTCTTAGCCAATGCCGCGTCATTGGCTTTTGCTAGCGCAATTTTTAGTTCTTCGGCTGTTTCTTTTTGATTTTGCGACATAACAACACTGCCAACCAGTGTGGCCAGTGATCGTAGGTAAGTTTCTTCATTTTGGCTCCATGCACGGTATTCACCAATACTTTCAGCACATAGCACTCCTAAAATCCCATCACCCGTAGAAATAACAGCATCAAGAATCGACTTAATATTTAAAGGCTTAGTGTAATCTTTTATAAATTCTAAAGTCGCGGGGTGAGTATTAACATTATTAATTGCTAATAAACCCTCTGCAAAAATAGCTTTATAATAACTCGGGTACTCTGCAACTTTTAGTGTAAACGCTTGCTGCTGTACACCTTCCTGTGCAATATATAAACTCATGCAATGCATTTCTTGGCTATCAGCGTCAAACAGCCATACAGATGCACGTTGAACGTTTAGTACCTCACACATAGATTGTACGACTAAATCTTTTACTCTATCAAAATTACCAGACAGTATTTGCGGCGAAACTGTTAAACTAGCTAGGTTTTTATTGTATTGATTTGCCTTTATGCTTTCTAATTCAAGCCGTTTATAAGTATCAATATTTTGAAAAGAGCCATAAACCCGTATACATTTACCGTCTTTAAACTCAACTTGTCCAATTGATTTTACCCACCGCTCTTTTGCGGTTTTAGTGATTATTATAAGCTCAACATCCCAGCTGCGCCCATGAGCTATTGCGTCTTCAAATAGTTCGCTTATTTTATCACGATGCATACCCTCTTTATAAAAATCAAGGGCTTGATCTATTTTGGGTTGATAGTCTTCGGCGACTTCATGAATCGCTTTTACCTCTTCAGACCAAAACATTTTCGAGTGCTCTAAATCAACCTCCCAAGCGCCAATTTGTCCTTGCTTACTCATAGTTTCAAGCAGGCTCTGCTGACGATACAATTGGGCTTGGGTATTATATTGCTCAGTAATATCTAAAATAAAACCATCTAAATAGAGTAATTCCCCCTCATGATTAACAACAGCTTGCCCTTTGTCATGAACCCAGCGAATACTGCCATCACATGCTACTAACCTATATTCAATTGACCATGGTTTGCGCTTTTGGACCTCAGCGGTAATACTTTTCTCAACTAAGGCCACGTCATCTGGGTGAATTATATTTACAAAATCAAGATGGTAATTATTGATAAAATCTAATGGTTCATACCCAGTAATTAACCTTGCTTGATCACTCATGTAAAGCATGGTCCATTGTTTATCAAATTTACACCGATAAACAATACCCGGGATATTTTCAACTAACGACGCAAACCGATCACGCCCTTGTTGTAATTGGGTTTCGATTTCTTTACGTTCAGTAATGTCTAAGTGGGTACCGATCATGCGTTTTGGCGTACCATCAGTATTCCACTCAACAACACGGCCGGTGTCTAAAATCCAAATCCACTGCCCACTTTTATGCCTCATTCTAGACTCAGCAAAATAATAATCTGTTTGGCCACAAAAGTGCTCAGCGAGCTTTTGCTCTGAAACAATTAAATCATCAGGGTGTGCATTACCTTGCCAAGTATTAATACTCGTTGGCTCTAATTCGGCTAAGGTATACCCGATAATTTCAGCCCAACGATTATTAAAATAAACTTTATCGGTATCTATATACCAGTCCCAGATCCCAACCGCAGTACTATCAAGTACAAGCTGCAGTTGGGTTTTGTGCTGTTCCAGCTCAAGCTCTTGATGTTTTAGTTCTGTAATATCTGTACGAACAGCAATATAACTTTGGGTACGGCCTTGCTCATCGAAAAATGGTAAAATCGTTGTATCAACCCAGTAATAAGACCCATTTTTTGCTTTATTACAAATTTGCCCGTGCCACACTTTGCCTTGTTTTAATGTTTTATACATTCCTTTAAAAAAGCTTTTACTGTGTCTGCCTGAATTAAGTATACGGTGATTCTGCCCCAGCAGCTCAGCTTCACTGTAACCGCTAATTTCACAAAATTTGTTATTAGCAAATGTAATACTGCCTTTAATGTCAGTAATAGCCACAATTGCGTGCTCATCTAAAGCATTTTTTTGTTCGGTTAATTGTTTTAAAGCATGTTTTAGGGCATCACTTTGCTGTTGTAAACGCGTTTGCTGTTGCTCTTTACTGTTAACTAGCAACTCAAGATCGATAGATAACTGATGTAGCTCAGCACTATCTGTTAAAATTGGTACATGTTCTTGAGTTCCATTCGTTATGTTTTCTGTTGCTTTAGCTAGTTGCACTAATGGCCGTGATAATCGCCGTGCAAACCATAATGACAATATCAAAATGATCACCAGTGCTATGCTGCTGGTTATTACTGCAATTCGTTTATACTGCCTTGCACTTAACAACATAACATCACTTGGTTTTTCAACAAGTAACTGCCAGCCTTTCGCATCGGCAAAGTTAAGTTCAGTTAAAATTGCATAATATAATTCATTGGTATTTTTAGAATATGTAAATACCCCCTGGTGTATTTCATTGTTCACACTGTCAGCAATAAAGCTTAAAGATTGGTTTTCGCCTTGAATAACTCCGTTTTTAACAAGGTAAAAGTTTAAGCTTGGGTTTGCGTCATGAATACTTTGTAAGCTATCTAGTAATCCTTGAAAATTAACATCAACCAACACAATAGAGGTCAGTTCACGTGACTTATTACGTATTGGCATGGCAATAAAGTGATGAACATCTGGTAATGAGGTAGAAATAAATACGCTTTGCGCGCCTTGCTCTAATTTGGCAAGCATGGGAATAAGGGCATCTTGATCTAAATGAACAAAATTGTCATTGCTGAGCGGGTTTGGCGTATTTTGAGGGTCAAATACAATATGAATATTACGAACAAAATCATAGCGAGCTATAAACTTATCAATAAATAATTTTTTTTGTAGCGGGTTATAAATGAGCTGATCATTTAGTAAATAGATATCCTTAACATGATCAGTAAACCAAATTTCGGAAAATTGCTTACCTATGCGGCTTAATTCATTAAGTTCTACTTCGGCGCTTTTTTTTAATGACTGCGTAACATGATTAAAGCTAAACCAAGAGAGCACACAAAGAGGCAATAACGAAATAACAATAAATGTAACTATCAACTTACTGCGGATGGATTGGCCTTTATAGTTAAACTGTTCTTTTTGCATTATTATTTTTAACCAATACCTGTTCCATTTATATCTTATTAATAATGCACTAAATACCACAGGACGCAAGTTTATACCCAGTGATATTTAGTGCACAATAATGAAAGATTAAAGCTCCCTGCTATTTACCTGCTCGATTAAGTGTTTACTAAATTTTGGATAAAGTGTGGGCAGCACAAATAGCGTTAAAAATGTTGCTGTAAATAACCCGCCTACAATCACCGTGGCTAATGGTTTTTGAATTTCAGCGCCAATACCAGTTGACATCAACATCGGAATTAAACCTAAAGCAGAAGTAAGGGCCGTCATTAATACCGGGCGTAGCCGTGATAATGCCCCGTTAAATGCAGCAGTATCTAAGCTATCACCGCTTTTAACACGGTTATTAATACTCTCAACCATCACTACACCATTTAACACTGCAACACCAAACAAGGTTATAAAGCCTACGGAGCTCGGCACTGATAAATATTGCCCTGAGATATAAAGAGCAACCACTCCACCAATAACGGCTAGTGGTACATTAACCAAAATAAGTAAGGCTTGGCCTATAGAGCCAAACGCAAAATAAAGCAGTAAAGCTATTAACGCCAAAGAGAGAGGTACAACAATAGATAAGCGCTGCTGAGCGCGCTGCTGGTTTTCAAATTGCCCACCAATATTTACACCATAACCTGGTGGTAACTCAACCTGCTCGGTAATAGCAGTACGGATATCAGCCACCACGGAACCCATATCTCGTCCTTGCACATTCGCTTGGATCACAACACGTCTTTGTACGTCATCACGGCGTACTTGGGGTGGACCGGACTCGATATTTACGGTTGCCACATCGCCTATCCGTACTAAGGCGCCTGACGGTGATGCTAGGCGTAAATCAGCGATAGCCTCTGGCGTATTACGAAATTGCTTTGCCATCCTTACATAAATATCATAGCGTTCGTTAGCATTTATAATTTGCCCTGCAGCTGTGCCGCCAATTCCATCTTGCACCACCAACATTAAATCACCAACCGATAAACCATAACGCGATAGTACTAAGCGGTCAGGTTTAATAACCAATTGTGCCTCACCCGCAATTTGTTCCATTGCGACGTCTTTTGCTCCTGTAACACTTTTTACTGCCTGCTCAATGGCTTGCCCTTTACTGACTAATACATCTAAATCTGCCCCAAACAATTTAATTGCCAACTGTGCCTTAACGCCAGATAGCAACTCATCCACACGGGTCGCTATTGGCTGTGAAAAATTAAACAACAAGCCTGGGAACTGTTCTAGCTTTTGCTCCATCAATACTTGTAGTTGTGCTCGATTTGAGGCTGAACGCCACTCATTAACAGGTTTCAGTCCGAGGTAAATTTCTATATTATTAACCGGCTCAGGATCGCCTCCCACTTCGGGGCGGCCAATACGGCTCAACGCATATTCTACCTCAGGAAATTGCAATAAGATGGCTTCAAGTTTTGGCGCAACGGCTAATGCGGTCTCTAAACTCGCAGAAGGTGCTAGTGTAACGCGCAAATTAATAGTACCCTCCTCAAGTTCAGGCACAAACTCTGTTCCAAGCTTTGGGATTAATAAAGCCGCAACGAGTACTAATGCACCGGCTAATGTAATAACAATTTTACGCGAAGACACAGCCCAGCTTAAACAAAACTTATATGCTTTATCTAAAGGCTCTAACACCACACTACGACGCAACGTAACACCATTAGCAAACAAGTACACCGCCAGTGCAGGCACAATTACAAGGGCCACAACGACCGCAGCGATAATCGCCAACATAATACTCACTGCCATCGGCTGAAATAGTTTTGCTTCAACACCTTCAAAACTAAACAACGGCATAAATACCACAAGTATAATCAGCGCGGCAAAAAAGACTGGGCGAGCTACTTCTTGCGCAGCTAATTTAATTCGTTCACTAAATTTAAGTGATTGACTGTTTGATTGCGTTAAATGGCGAAAGATATTCTCTACCATTACTACAGAGCCATCAACCAACATACCAATTGCAACAGCAATGCCACCTAATGACATTAAATTTGCAGATAGCCCTAACCATGCCATCACACATAACGCTAAACCTATTGAGATGGGTATTGATAAGAGAACCAATAAAGTGGCCCGTAAATTCATTAAAAACAGTGCTAACACCACCACAATAAACACAAACGCCAATAACAATGCATCCACGACTGTATCAACCGCTTTGCTGATCAAATCGGCTTGGTCGTAAAGTGGCTCGAACAATATGCCATCAGGTAGTGCCTGATTAATTAAGTCAACACGAGAATTAATACCATCAATGGTTTGCTTAGTATTTGCTCCTATGCGTTTTAACACCACGCCAGTAACGACTTCTCCAAGTGTAGTCACGTTACCTTGTGCATCTTTTTTGCTCATGGTTGCCGCACCTTGGCGGATCTCACTACCCAATGCTACTTGCGCTACATCACTGATAGTAACCACAGAACCATTAATTGATTTTAAAGGCGTTTGTGCAATTTCTTGCAAGCCTCGGTTGCCTGCATTGAACCAGCCCGTACCGCGGATCACCAATTGCTCTTGGCCGCGATTCATATACCAACCACCCACGTTCGTATTGTTTTGTTCAAGTGCTGTCACAACCTGTTGTTGAGTCAGCTTATAAGCAAGTAATTTATTTGGATTTAAATTAACTTGGTACTGACGTACATCGCCACCAAATGACAAAACTTCGGTAACACCATCAACAGGTAACAGTAATAGCTTTACAATCCAGTCATTGATACTGCGTAGTGCCATAGTATCAATACCGGACTGCGCAGAAGCTGATAACAGATATTGATACACTTGCCCTAAGCCTGAGGTATTTGGCCCCATTTCTGGTAGACCTACTCCTTCAGGGATTAGCTCCTTTGCTGCTTGCAAACGCTCGAACACTAACTGCCTAGCAAAGTAAATATCGACACCTTCCTTAAATACCACTGTCACACCAGATAAACCGGTTTTTGATATTGACCTTACTTGCTCAACATCGGGTAAGGCATACATCACAGCTTCAATGGGGTAGGTGATCAATTGCTCAACTTCAACAGCCGCTAAACCCGGTGCTTCAGTATTTATAGCCACTTGAACATTTGTAACATCAGGAAACGCATCAAGGTTTAATTTTGGGATCACCACA
Organism: Pseudoalteromonas sp. APC 3893; assembly: GCF_030408095.1. Lineage (NCBI taxonomy): Bacteria > Pseudomonadati > Pseudomonadota > Gammaproteobacteria > Alteromonadales > Pseudoalteromonadaceae > Pseudoalteromonas > Pseudoalteromonas sp. APC 3893. Next base: position 8,891 of record NZ_JASDCD010000015.1, on the reverse strand, counting down.
AGGCTCATCGCAACCACGATACACAATGCTAAAAGCACAATTAATCGATTCTTAACAGCGGCATTCACTATTTTATCAAACATAGTCGTCGATCCTAATGGTTATGCGGATCAAAGCCGCCTTTAGCTTGCTCTGATGCGACAAAAAATGCCCCTTGAGTCACCACTTTGGTTCCCTCTGTAAGCCCTTTAATTTGTTGTAACCCGATAAACTTAACACCAAGCTCTACTTCAGTTGCAACAAACTCACCTTCGCCGTTGACTACGAATACCGCCCAATCGCCATCCGCGGTTCTCACTAATGCTTGCTCTGGCACTGCCAACACTTGCTCTGCAGTAGGAAACGAAAAATACACATCGCTAAACATACCTGGATGCAACTGGTGCAAACTATTTTCAACATTTAATCTGACGATTCTAGAGCGGGTAACTTGGTTAATTGTGTGTGCTTCTTGTGACACGGTTGCAGGGTAACGCTTGCCATTAACTTTAATTTGTACATGAGCGCCTTTAGCTATTTCTACTGTTTGATTTGCTGATAATTGAGCTTCAACCCAAAGATTACCCTCATCAGCAATCAACATTAATTGTGCACCGGAATCAACCCGTTGCCCTTGAGCAAAGTCATCACTTAAAATGACGCCGAAAGTCTGAGCATATAAGGTGTATTCACCCAGCTTTTCGGGAGGTATCTGTATTGATTGCTCAATATCTTTTTGGATCAAACCAAACGCTGCAAGCTGGCTATAAGCCACTTCGTATTCAGCCTTAGCGGTTAACGCGTCTTTTTCACTCACAGTACCTGGGGCCATCTTTTTTAACCGTTGCCATTGTGCTTGCGCTAAGCGGTAATTCGTTTGTGCAGTGGCTACATCCGCGCTAAATAAAGTCACCAGTGGCGCACCTTTAGCTATATGTTGCCCTAACGTGGCATGGCGTTTTACCACAATAGAATCAACGCGCGGTGACAATAAATAACTCGTGTATCCGTTAGCTTTGATTTCCCCTGGCGCATAAATTTGAGACTGATAAAACTGCTTTGCCAACGGCGCTATTTGTATATCAGCCATATTCAATTGTTCTTGCGTTAAGCTAAGCCCTTCGGTTTTCGCCTCAGAGCCATGCCCATCACCTTCTTCATGCTGGTGCTGCTTGTTTTGCTCAGCTTTTATAGCAACAGCGCCTACCGCTTTGCTCATAGGGTAAATAGAAAAAATAATAAATAACGTAATAAAATAGATTTGCTTCATCTTGGGCTTCCCATAACAAAGAATCTTCAATAGCTTTAAAACAACCCGACAGAGCAGTGAGTTTATGCGCATTCGCAAGCATTTTATACCAAGCATTGCATCATAAACACGGTAACTACTTACAGGTTAATAAAGGTTTGATAAATTCTTAAACTAATAAATTAATGACCAATTAGGTCGAATTTTTTAACTTATTAGTGAAGGGATAGGAGGTCTTAAATCTGGAACAATAAGGCGCGACTTAAAGCGAATATCTGCCAAGCTAATGGATTCGTTTTCAATTGCAGAAACAGAGTAATGCCATATATGACTAAAAAGTGCAGACACATGGCAAACATGACAATGACTATCTTCTAGCGCATCAGCAAGTGCATTTGCAAGCTGAAGATGATCAGCCTGATGGGTATTATGATCATCACTTTTGATACAATGTGCATCTAATTCAGATTGTTGTATCAATAAAGTAGAAGCCTGTTTGATAGCGCCGTTATAATCAGCCACATCAAAGCTATCCAACATTGGTTGAATTAACAATAGAGCTAAAAGTAACACCACTAAATGCTTCAAAAACAAAATTACCTAACAGTCTGAACGGCCTAAACAATAACAGATCTTATTTGAGCGGCAAAGCCTTATTGTATGCATTTCAGAGATTTCCTAACTGTCTCTGGTGATCAATGTAACAGCCTAGGCAATACCATAACCGTAGCTATATATTGAATAACGCACTTATTATCATTTATACTCATCACCTGCTGTTAACTTTAATACCTGTCAGGTGAGCTGTTGAAACTGTGGTTACGTCGTACTCATTTACTACTTACGTTGATAAGTGGATTATTTCTAATATGTTTAAGCGTTACAGGTGCAATTTTAATTTACGCTAAAGATATACAACGCCTAATTAACCCCGCATTATGGACTGTAGAGCCAAAAGCCGCAGTATTGGCGTACCCTGAACTTATCAACACAATCAGATTACATACCCAACAAGATCTCAGATTACTTATGCCAGAGCAAAACCGTGAATATGCCTGGCAAATACAACTAGCTGATAAACAATATGCCAGTGTGAACCCTTATACAGGTGAAATACTCCTTACATACGATTTTTACAGTACACTTTATGGCTTTACCATGTCGTTGCATCGCTGGTTGCTTTACCAAGACAATGACGGTAAAAGACCCCTTAGAAACTGGGTATCAATATCTGCACTCATTTTCATTATCAATATGTTAATTGGCGTGTATTTGTGGATAAAACCAAAAAATCGTTTGAAGCGTTTAGTCATTAAACCCAAAGCTAAACTTCGTATTTTACTTTATCAACTGCATACAGTTTTGGGGATGTATTTCTTTTTAGTGTTAATTTTAATCGCTTTTACAGGAATGGCATTCAACTGGAAAGATCAAACTAAAGCCGTACTAGAATTCACTACACAAAACAGCGTTGAATCAAGGCCGAAACCACCGATTCTCACAGTGCCAGCACAGGCGAATTCTGATAATTTTGTGCTAGCTTTAAAAAATGCTTTAAGTGCGTTTCCACAAAGCGATCTGTTTCGTATTTATTTCCCTAAGCTAGCCTCAGAACCACTCGCTCTGAGGGTTAAAAACCCTGGCGAGAGTCATGCTTACAGCTGGGTTTGGGCAAATCAATACACAGGCCAAGTACTGCAAACATATGATGCATCAAAAGCCAACTTAACCACTCAAGCTTGGAACTTTAAATATAAATTTCATATTGGTGATTTTGCTGGCTCTTTAGTACAGCTACTTTGGCTATTAATAGCGTTATTGCCATTGTTTTTTACCTTGTCAGGTCTGTACTTTTGGTATAAAAGGCACTACCGCTAATACAGCATTTAACATCATTATGATTAAAATGTTGCCGTCACATTAGTGGCAAATGGCTTGATTAACTCCTTAGCCTTATCTCCTTTTTTATGTGAGTCAGTGTGAACAACAAGTGCCCACTTGCCCAAGTTAGTTGCTTTTCTTACCTCATTAATTAATGGGTCATGATCTGGGCGAATTGACACAAACCCTGCTACCAGCAACGCAATAAAAATACATACAGTGCTTACACCTGCGTAAGTTTCTAGTACAAAACTTTGCATAAATTCAACATCAATGAATAAAAATACACTGCTTATTATTAGCCCAGCAACAAGACCTAATACAGCAAACAAAAGGTGAGTTTTGAGCAAGGTCTTCCCTATGTTTTTATCTTCAGGCTCTATTTTTTCATCAAAGCGTTGATCATGTGCTGAAATAATTTCGATATTACTCAATTCAAACTCCGTGTCTTCGCATAAGCTTGAAAAAGCATTGTCTGCTTGCTCCTTAGTATCAAATATACCAGCTATTTTTGTTGCAAATTCTTCATTATTTAACGAAGTAGCCATGACTTACACCTCCAAGTGAATAAAAAGCTTAATTGCGCTGTTAGCCAGAGCTCGATCTTCAAAAACTAACCGTCGCAATAAAATATGTGCAAAAAAAATACCGACTATCAATAAATAAGTATACTGAGAACAAAGGTACATCCCACCTAACACCAACAAAAATAAAGCATTGATTTATAAGGTTATAAAATAAAAATAATACAATTAAAACGAACAAATAAAATGTTTAATATTGTTTACTGGCGTATTCTTTATCAGCCTTCACTGTAAAAGCTACACAATGCAGTAAATGTTTCAGCTTTGTTATCGGAGGCTATAAATAGTAATAATACATGACAACAAACAGCCATTAATACATCCACCGAACAACCCAATAAAAACAATTATCATTAACCTTGCCTTTACAGTTCTTTACATTTACCATATCGCCCATTAGACACACCTCCCATTAAATTTAAGGATTTTCATGTTCAAAACGCCTTTAACCTTGCTAGCTCTAACGGTAAGTACCTCATTATTTGCTGACGAATCAATCAATAAAAATCAACTTACAGAAGAGCAAATGGAGCGAGTTGTAGTCTCTGGTAGCCGTATTTTCGAAAGCATAGATGAAGTACCTGCATCCATTACTATAATCAACCAAAAACAAATTGAAGAGCACTTAAAAGTAAACCCTGAGCTGCAAAGTTTGCTCGCGCAAATGGTACCAGGTCTTGCGCCTGATACGGGCAGCTCAAGTAATACAGGGCAATCTTTGCGCGGCCGCGCCCCGCTTGTAATGATTGACGGCGTGCCGCAATCTACCCCGCTGAGAAACGGCTCCTTAGGGGTAAAAACGCTCGACCCTAGTGCAATTAGCAGAATAGAAGTCATTAAAGGTGCAACCTCTATTTACGGTAACGGTGCGTCAGGCGGTATCATTAACTACATCACCAAACAGGCTAGAACAGATGGCAAAGCCCAAGGTGAAATTAGCTTATCAAGCCGCTTTAGCGCAGTAAAATTAGAAGAAAGCGCTGGTGCAAGACTCTCAGCAGCGATAAATGGCCGCGCTGACAAACTTAGCTATTTAGTAACTGCAAGCTATGAAGAAAATGGCGTACAACGCGATGCTGATGGTGACATTCTTGGTTTGCAATATGGTTTATCAGATGCCGTTACACAAAATTACTTTACCAAGCTTGGCTATGATTTTGATGATGAAAAACAACTACAGTTTAGCTATAACTATTTTAGTTCACAGCAAAAAACTGACTTAGGTGATGTACCGGGCGATATCAGCTTAGGTGAAAAAACTTACGCAATTCACGTCCCACCGGAACTGCAAAAGCAAGGGAAACCTCAAGGCCCAGAAGGAAACGAAAATATAACCTTAAAATACACCGACTATGCGTTATTTGAAAACACCCAAATGACCCTAGACTTGTATATGCAAGATATTGAAAACGTATTTTTCTTCTCACCCAGTCTTGCTAACCCGGATGAAAACTACGATGGCGGCCAATCTATAATTAGTTCAGATAAAAAAGGCGCACGTGCAACATTTAATACTCAAGTAGACTTTGACTCAATTGAAGCTTCATTCATTTATGGTATTGATGCATTAAATGATGTGACATCACAACCGCTTGTTGATGGCCGAGTTTGGGTACCAGAAATGGATATGAAAAGCATTGCAGGCTTTTTACAAACCAAATGGGTGATTGCAGATGATTTAATTGTAAAAGCTGGCGTTCGTCAGGAGTCTATCGATTTAACTGTTGATGATTACCGTACTCTCAAGCTATGCAAAACAGCAACACAATGCTCGGTGCCTATTAACGTAAAAGGTGACACCATAGAATATGACGCCACAACCTATAACGTGGGTATTAAATATAACCTAGATGAAAAATTCAGCCCATTCTTTAGTTATTCGCAAGGTTCTGATATCTCAGATGTAGGCCGTTTACTACGCGCTGCAACAGTGAATGATATAGGCCTTATCCAAACCCAAGCGTCAATCATTGATAACTATGAAATTGGCTTTAACTCGCAATTTGAAAACCTACGCATTGAAGTAGCTGCTTATCGTAGTACATCAGAGTTTGGCACTACCAACTCATTTAACGAAGTAACCGGTGTGTATGAGCCTGTGCGTGCGCCACAAGAGATTTGGGGCTATGAAACAGTTGTAGACTACACTGTAACACCAAGCGTGAAATTACTCGCTACGTACAGTTATGTTGAAGGCAAAGATACACAAGCCGATACTTATTTGGGCTCAAGGCAAATCAGCCCACCAAAAGCAACTGCAAACATTAATTGGCAACCAAGTGATGATTTGTCTCTTACATTAAGCTATCTCTATGTCGGCGATAGAAAACGCTTTGAGGCAGGTGATGATGGTAAATATGTTGGCGATCAAGGGCCAATAGAAAGCTACAACGTATTTAACTTAAGTGGCCAATATCAATTTGCTGCCAATTGGCAAGGATTTATGGGAATTGAAAATTTATTTAATGAAGACTACTTCCCTGCCCGCGCACAATCGTATACTTATGGCGGTTACAATATTAAAGGCCTTGGTACAACTGCAACCCTGGGTGTTAAATACCAATTTTAAATACTATGCAACTCGTTCATTGCCCTGCGCAATGAACGAGACCTTTCTTAGCATTTCAACTTAAACCTTGTACCACAAATATAAATAACAATCTGTTCATAAAGCAACCAACAATGCAAACTTAAACGAGAATCACAATCAATAGTAACCACCTGATTTATAAAGGAAAAACTTGCAATTGCTGATTTTTATACTACACTAGCGACATTGAGTTTTATAAAAGGCCACCGTTATGAAAGGTAATCAAAAAGTTATCGACAGCTTTAATAAGTTGTTAGCCAATGAACTTGCTGCAATTGATCAGTATTTCATCCACTCTCGCATGTATGATGATTGGGGTTTAGATAAACTTTATGCTCGCTTAAATCATGAAATGGAAGAAGAAAAAGATCACGCTGATTGGCTGATCAAACGCATTTTATTCCTCGAAGGTGTACCAAACATGACTAAACGCCGCGACCTAATTATTGGTCACGACGTAAAAAGCATGATGCAAAACGATTTAACACTTGAGCTAGAAGTTGTTGAGTGTGTTAAAGAAGTTATTGCAGTATGTGAACAAGAAAAAGATTATCAATCACGTGAAATTCTTGAAAAGCTGTTATTTGATACAGAAGAAGATCATGTTTATTGGTTAGAGCAACAACTTGGCCTAATCGATAAAATTGGTAGCCAAAACTATCATCAATCACAAATGGGTGAATAGGAGCTAAAGCATGAAAGGCGATAAAGACGTTATAGCAGCACTAAATAAAGTTTTAGCGAATGAATTAGTTGGTATCAACCAATACTTTTTACATGCACGTATGTTTAAAGATTTTGGTTTTAGTGTTTTAGATAAGGCCGACTACAAAGTATCAATCCAAAAAATGAAAAACGCCGACCGTTTAATTGAGCGTATTTTATTTTTAGAAGGCTTACCTAACCTTCAAGATCTTGGTCGTTTACGCATTGGTGAAAACAGCGAAGAAATGATTAATGCAAATATGAGTTTTGAGCTAGACACGCTTGATGATTTAAAAGATGCAATCAAACTTGCCGAAAGCAAAAAAGATTATATTAGCCGTGAAGCGCTAGACAACATTTTAAACGAGCAAGAAGAACAAATTGATTGGCTTGAAACACAGCAGTTGCTAATTAAGAGCACAGGTATTGAAAACTACCTTCAATCACAAATGTAACTTTTCGTTATTACTAAAAAAGCAGCCTAGGCTGCTTTTTTTTATGCGTTATTTTTTCAAAGAAAGCTCAAACAACAACTTTAAGCAACTTGATCTGTAATATCCGCAATTTCAATAAGTTTACGATTGAGGATCTTTTTAGTACAGCAGCAGCACTTGCCACACTGACTTCCGACTTTCAGCTCTTTACTCAGCTCACGCATCGTAGTGGCACCTTCGTCAATTGTTTGTTCAATTTTTTTATCTGTCACACCGTGACATAAACAGATATACATAAATGAAAAACACTCTCAATTAGATTTGAGCTTGTATATTAATCTAAACGTAAACGGTTCGCAATTAATAATTGCATAAAACTGATAATTGTTTTTATTTGTGGCCAGCGCCACTTAAATTGAGAATTCGCAGCAGCTTTAGAATTGTCTAAATTTAAGTAAGATTAGTTTTAGATAAATTACTTTGTGAATTGATAAATTGCTCCCATAAAGGCTTTAAAAACCTTTATGAATAAATATGGGATTTATAGAAGTGTTTCTATGGGAATTCCAGACCTTGTTGAACGACGAGGGTTTAAACGAGCCACTGTTACGTTGACCGCTAAAAACGCCCGTCTAATTTCGGCACTATTACACTCAGAAAAAGAGTATCAGGCTGTGATTATGCGAAATAATTTTTTAAAGTAGCAAGGTTAACCCCACCGAGTCTGTGCATTAGTAATTGACGATAACACGGTCAGACCGAGAGAAAATAACTATCAGTTACGATTTTACATTACCCTCAGTTACGCATTTACGAGAGAGGGATATAGTTGTAAGCGTCTAGCAAAATGCACCTGCCAGTCTCTCATCAAAACAATTAAGCTATCTCCTAATTTCAATTAGGAGATAGCCATGAGAAAAACACGTAGCCTTGAGCAGTGGCGTAACATTATCGAAGAACAATAAGCCAGCGATTTAACTATCACTGAATTTTGCCAACAACATGCTTTATCAAAAACAACTTTTTATGCCGCGCGAAGTAAGCTTAATCAATCATCAGGGAGTTTTGTTCGCGCTAAAGTGACTAAACACCTTGATATCACTGAGCAACAACCGCCGATCACTCTTGCTATCGGCAAAGCAAACGTTAGCTTACCACCCACAACACCCGTATCTTACCTTAGCCAATTGTTACGCGAGCTTGCCTGATGAAAATGTTTGTTGAACCTGAGCATATTTACTTACACCGCGATGCCGTGGATTTTCGAAAATCCATTGATGGTTTGGTCGCAATCGTTGAAGGTGAGCTTGAACGTGATGCCTATACCGGCGCTTTATTTTTATTTTGCAACAAAGCGAAAGATAAACTCAAGTTGGTTTACTGGGATAAAACGGGTTTTGCATTGTGGTATAAACGCTTAGGTGCGACAAGAAGTCGCTTTGTTTACTGTTGAACTTTGATTCAACCCT
>NZ_JASDCD010000014.1:0-125995 GCF_030408095.1 Pseudoalteromonas sp. APC 3893 | reverse complement strand
GCAAACTCGCAAACTCGCAAACTCGCAAACTCGCAAACTCGCAAACTCGCAAACTCGCAAACTCGCAAACTCGCAAACTCGCAAACTCGCAAACTCGCAAACTCGCGCTCATACTCTTTATTTAGCTTTTTCAGCGCGTGCGGCGTGAAGTTTTTTGTAGCTGTCAATTAAACGCTGATGACGCTCTAACCCTTCAAGTTGCATGTTGGTCGGTGTTAAGCCATAAAACACAACATCGCCATTGATTGAGCCTACCACGGCATCCATGACTTCTTGGCCAAACATACGAGTAAAGCTATAAATATAGTCTTCTATTTCCAGGTCATCACTTAAGGCAACTTCCAGCGTTGCATGCATTGCTTGGTAAAATAACCCGCGTTCAACGGTGTTATCGTTAAATTGTAAGAAGGTTTCAACCAGCTCCATCGTCGCTTCTAAGTCACCCAGTGCTAAGTAAATTAACAGCTTAAGCTCAAGAATCGTTAACTGGCCCCAAACGGTGTTTTCGTCAAACTCAACGCCAATTAGGGTGATAATGTCGATATAGTTATCAAGCTGGCTGTCTTCTAAGCGCTCAACTAAATCGGCCAGTTGATCTTCATTTAAACTGTGCAGGTTTAAAATGTCTTCACGGTATTTAAGGGATTTATTGGTGTTATCCCAAATTAAATCTTCAACAGGATAAACTTCAGAGTAATCAGGCACTAAAATACGACATGCAGTGCCTAAATCTGAAAACTCAGCAATGTATGCTTCTTTACCTAAGTCTTTTAAAATACCGAATAGGCTTGCCGTTTCTTCTTCGTTCGTACCCGAGAAGTCCCATTCAACAAAGTTATAATCGTGCTTGGCACTGAAAAAGCGCCACGAGATTTTACCTGTTGAGTCAATAAAGTGTTCAACAAAGTTTTCCGGCTCAGATACGGCCATACTGTTAAATGTTGGTTTTGGTACGTCATTTAAACCTTCAAAGCTGCGACCTTGTAATAGCTCAGTTAAGCTACGTTCAAGGGCGACTTCAAAACTTGGATGCGCGCCAAATGAAGCAAATACACCACCAGTTTTTGGGTTCATTAAGGTCACGCACATTACTGGAAATTGACCGTCAAGCGAGGCATCTTTTACCACAACTGGAAAGCCTTGCTCTTCTAGCCCTTTAATACCGGCAACAATACCTGGGTATTTAGCAAGCACTGCGTCTGGTACGTCTGGTAATACAATTTCTTGCTCGATAATTTGGCGCTTAACCGCACGCTCAAAAATCTCAGATAAACATTGTACTTTGGCTTCGGCAAAGTTATTACCGGCGCTCATGCCGTTACTTAAAAATAAGTTTTCAATTAAGTTTGATGGGAAGTATACGGTTTCGCCGTCAGATTGACGTACATAGGGAATAGAGCAAATACCGCGTTCAACATTACCTGAGTTAGTGTCGATTAGGTGCGAACCACACAGCTCATCTTCAGGGTTATAAATGCTTAGCGTGTAGTCGTCTAAAATGCCTTCTGGCAATGAATCGTCATCGGTAAGTGCAAACCATTTTTCATTTGGGTAATGGACAAACTCACTGTTGGCAATTTCTTCACCAAGGAATTGATCATTATAGAAAAAGTTACAATTTAAGCGCTCGATAAACTCGCCAAGGGCAGAGCACAATGCGCTTTCTTTGGTTGCGCCTTTCCCATTGGTAAAACACATTGGAGAGGCGGCATCACGAATATGTAACGACCATACGTTTGGTACGATATTGCGCCACGATGAGATTTCAATCTTCATACCTAAGTCGGCTAAAATCGCGGTCATATCTGCAATGGTTTGCTCAAGAGGCAAGTCTTTACCTAGAATAAAGGTATTTTCGCTACCCTCAGGCTTTGCCATTAACATGGCTTGGGCATCGTTATCGAGGCTTTCTACTGCGTCAATTTTAAATTCAGGCTTGGTTTGAATAACGCGCTTAACTGTACAGCGGTCAACTGAACGTAGGATACCGGTACGGTCTTTTTCAGAAATGCTTTCAGGCAGCTCAACTTGAATTTGGAAAATTTGATTGTAACGATCTTCAGGGTCAACGATGTTGTTTTGCGCAACACGAATGCCGTCGGTCGAAATATCACGGGCATTGCAATACACTTTTATAAAGTACGCAGCGCATAAAGCTGACGATGCTAAAAAATAGTCAAATGGACTTGGCGCAGAGCCATCCCCTTTATAACGGATTGGTTGATCTGCGATCACAGAAAAATCGTCAAACTTAGCTTCTAACCTAAGATTATCGAGAAAATTAACTTTAATTTCCATTGAGTTGGTCCACCTTCATGCGCACTAAAAAGCAAGGCAGCTAAGTGTTTGTGCCAGGCTTGATAAGTATATTTTCATTTAGCTGCAATTATCCGCTTTTTAGGGGAGCAGATACAAGTAATAGTCGAGGTTAATTTTCAAAAGAACAAGCTCTGCTGGCGTTAGCCAGTTGGCATGAGTAAAGTTAAAGCAAAGTATAAGGCAATTGAGTAACTGCATGGCTCATTAAATGATTGAGTAGAGGTTAGCCTGAGTAAACGAACCTCTATCTTATAAGCTAGTTTAGGGAGCCATGAGTCTATCGAGTAAACTCATTACTTGCTCACTTGCAGCCTCCATTAAGTTTATATGCTTGATTGCTTTAATTCTTTCATTATTATGAATAAGAACTAAAGCTTCAACACCATTGCGGTGCACTTCTCTATGTGGTTCTTCAAGTTGTTTGAACGCATTAAGGTTTTTAAAATCCAGAGCCTGATCAGAGTTGTACCATTGGCCTAAACGACACATAGTGTGATCAGTAAAGTCATCAACTGACTTATTCAAAGAGCCATTTGCAACGGCATATACCTCTCCTTTCCACACAATATGATCAAGTTTAACTGTTTGAATAAACGATCGAATAGCTGCGCTCGTGATTGTGTTCTTCATATTTGTGCAGTGGCTGATAATAGTACTGTAATCACTGTTTAAAGAATCGAAATTAGTAGATAGTTGAGAATTATTATGTTGAATATCAGAGACTGAGTTAACGGTTTCAGTTGTTTTATCTATGATCCCTTTCACAAGCTCAGATACTTCCTGTGCAGATTGATTGGTATTGGTTGCTAATGTTCTAACTTCGTCCGCAACAACACTGAAACCTCGGCCTGCTTCACCAGCTCTAGCGGCTTCTATAGCGGCATTTAAAGCAAGTAGGTTTGTTTGATCTGAAATTTTAGAAATGGTAACAACAAAATCATTTATACTGTCAGCCATGTTAGAAAGGCCTGAAATATTGTCAGTCATACTCCCCATTTTGCGTGCCATTTGTTCCATCTCATGGACGATGTGACTCAGTGATGTGTTTGAGTTATCAAGTAACTCACTTATTTGATAACTCACTTTGCTTTCTTCATCAATTGTAAGATATGACTCTAAAACAGTTTGACGAACATGCTCTATTTGGTTGATACACTCAATTGAACTTGTTAATAAGCTTTCCTTAAATTCGTTATTATCATTGGCTGTAAAGTGGTTGAGCTGCTCTTGTAATTCTTGGTTTTCAATAGTAAGGGCATTGTTGTTAGCTTTTAATGCCTCGACTTCTTTTAATAATCCATCATATTTATTCTTAACTGATAAATAGCTTTTTTTCGCGACAAACATATAAGCTTCCTAGAACAATACTTAAAAAATACTGTTGTAAAAATTAAAATAAACTAACCATAGTATATATCTACCGACTAAAAAAATTAACTTTTGTATCGTTTTTCCTGTTTATATGTGATGTGTGTCAAAATATCTTAATTTAAAGCCATTATTTATATAGAGCTATTTTAACTATGTTTGTCTTGTTTTACTTTCATCGCAATACTTTTAGCCGTTATGCCAAAAGCTTGTTTAAATAAACGGCTAAAATGACTTGGGTTATTAAAGCCCAATTCGTAGCATACAGCACTTACTTTTTGACCTGATTTTAGTAGGGTTTGTGCTTTCTTAAGTCGTAATTGTTGTAGCCATAATGCAGGGCTTTGTCCAAACGCAAGTTTAAATTGTTGATAAAACTTACTGCGGCTCATACAGGCTATTTTGCATAACTTATCGATATCGAGAGGTTGATTAAGGTTTTCAGCTAAGTAATCCAGCGCGTTATTAAGGCTGCAATTAATTTGTGGTTGATGGCAATTAGCGAGCATTAAATCGCGACTTTGTTGTTGTAACAGGCGAGTGATTAATTCATTAACTGAAAGCTCTATTAAATAATGTCGATCTTGCTCGTTTTCACTGAATAAACCAATCATACGCTCAAGTAACTGTTGGGTTTGTTGATTATGCTCGGCATGGATAAGTTTAGGGATGTATTGAAAAAAATCATCATTGCTTATTTGTTGCTGCATATTAAGTGCATCAGCGACTTGGCTAATTTTATCACGGCTTATTTCAATTGCTAAACAGGTGGTTGGTTGTTTAACTGACGCTTCTGGAAAATCAATCAGTACACCTTGCTCAGGTGCTAGCACAAATGACTGCTGTGGTAAAAACTCTTTGTGGTAATCACTGTCGCCAACATGCATGATTTTTTTACCGCTGATCATGCCACAAAACAATAGTTCGCTGGAATGCAGCGCCACTTTTTGTGCATCCTGGTAGGTATCGTAAATACTCAGCTGTGCGTTATCTGAGGCAAAAGTAACTTTGTTTTCGATAAGTACATCAACTGCTTGTCGCTGTTTGGTGAGTTTATCTTTAGTTAAATAAGCCGCCATTTTACCTCACTTGTAAGTCTGGACACACAGACACGTTTTTTGGACCGGTAATCAAGTTTGTAAGCCTGTTATGCGCTAATGTCAATAAATGGCGGATAAATAACCAATAATTCCCCGCTAGATTTGCCTTTTCGGCAGTGAATTTAACAACAACTTGAATATAGGACACACACAATGATCTATACAAATCCAGGCAGTGACGGTGCACTCATTAACTTTAAATCTCAGTATGGTAATTATATTGGTGGGCAATGGGTTGAGCCAGTTAATGGCCAGTACTTTGAAAATATTAGTCCTGTAAACGGTAAGGTATTTTGTAAAATACCGCGCTCAGATAAAGCGGATATTGAGCTTGCGCTTGATAAAGCCCACGAAGCAAAAGTGGCTTGGGGCACAGCTTCAGTCACAGAGCGTAGCAATATTTTATTAAAAATTGCTGATCGTATTGAACAAAACTTAGAGCTACTCGCTGTTGCAGAAACATGGGATAACGGTAAAGCAATTCGCGAAACTTTAGTGGCCGATATTCCGCTGGCAGCAGATCACTTTCGCTATTTTGCCGGTTGTATTCGCGGCCAAGAAGGCAGTATTGGTGAGATAGACGAAACCACCGTTGCCTATCATTTTCACGAGCCGCTGGGCGTAGTCGGGCAAATAATCCCTTGGAACTTCCCAATTTTAATGGCTGCTTGGAAACTCGCGCCAGCGCTTGCTGCGGGGAACTGTGTGATTCTAAAACCCGCGGAGCAAACTCCAGCCTCCATTCTAGTATTGATGGAAATTATTGGTGATCTGCTACCAGCAGGGGTTTTAAATGTCGTAAATGGCTTTGGTAAAGAAGCAGGGGAGGCACTGGCAACCAGTACTCGTATCGCTAAAATTGCCTTTACTGGCTCGACGCCAGTTGGCTCACATATTTTAAAATGTGCCGCAGATAACATTATTCCATCCACTGTTGAGCTTGGGGGGAAATCACCCAATATATTCTTTAACGATGTGATGGACAAAGACGATTCATTTTTAAGTAAAGCCATTGAAGGTGCGGTGCTTGCTTACTTTAATCAAGGTGAAGTGTGTACTTGCCCGTCGCGTTTGTTTATTCAAGAAGATATTTACGAGCAGTTTATTGAACGTATTTTACAGCGCACTTTACAAATTAAACGTGGCAATCCCCTTGATAGTGAAACCATGGTGGGTGCGCAAGCATCACAAGCTCAGTTTGATAAAATTCTTAGTTATATTGAAATTGGTAAAAAAGAAGGGGCAGAAGTACTCACGGGAGGTAATGTTGAGCAATTAAGTGATGAGCTAAATGGCGGTTATTACATTCAGCCTACTTTGCTTAAAGGTACTAACGATATGCGAGTTTTCCAAGAAGAAATTTTTGGCCCAGTTATTTCAATGTCGACCTTTAAAGATGAAGCAGAAGCGCTTGAACTTGCTAACAGCTCAGAGTTTGGTTTAGGTGCAGGCGTATGGAGCCGTAATATGAATCGCGCTTATCACTTTGGCCGTAAGATAGAGGCCGGCCGTGTGTGGACGAACTGTTACCATATGTATCCAGCCCATGCTGCATTTGGCGGCTATAAAAAATCAGGCATAGGTCGCGAAACCCACAAACTCGCCCTTGACCATTATCAGCAAACTAAAAATTTGTTGGTTAGCTACAGCGAAGATCCACTCGGCTTTTTTTAAACGCGGTTTAAGCGAAGCTGTAATTTAATTAAGTAATGCAAAGCGTGGCCACTGGCTGCGCTTTTTTGTATATAAACTAGTTACATTTTAGAGTTTGGTTTACTTAGGTATCAGTAAAATATAATAATTAAAAAGGATTTGTATGAAGAAGGTGGTTAAATCGTCTCCTAAGCTACTAGTGGTCGTTATGTCTTTACTAGCAGCCCATGTTTATGCGCAAAATGATGAAGCCAGCTCTATGCAGGATCTGCAGCGAACTGCAACGCAGTGGCAAGCTGTAACAGAGCAAGATATTCAATATGCCTACGCGCAAACAGCGGCGAATCACCCGGGTCTGTTTGACAAACTCAACCTTGATTTTCCAGAGTTACTCGATAGTGCTAGATACCAAGCCCTAGAGCTTGCTAAACAAGTAACAACGCCTCAGGCCTATGCAGCTGCAATTGCACGTTTTAATACGCAAAACCATTTTTACATTTCATGGGCAGGTTTAGCTGCCTAGGCAATGGTGGAATCAAGGCCGGCGATTGCTTATTGATGAAGGAAACCCATTTTTGCCTAAAATAAAAAGCTGTGATTTTGTCAACGTAAATGGAGCGACTTATAGTGTGCAACTTAAGTGGTCTGTTCGCCGACAAAACGTTCGCGAGCAACTAGGACATGCTTTTAATGGGGATGAGCTCCCTATCGGTCTTCATTGGGCAAATAAGGATATCGCTTGGATTGCAATGCCAACATTTTCACCCAATGAACAACAACAGGCTGATTACCGAAAACTATTTGCCGATTTAGCAAAGCAGCGCGCCCAGTTATTAACGGCCAAAGCGGTAATTCTTGATCTTCGCCATAACCAAGGGGGATCTTCTTTTTGGAGTCTAAAAGTTGCAGAGCAGTTATGGGGGCAACAAATCGTTAGTTATCGTAGAGAAAAAGCGAACGCAAAAACTCAAGTTTGGTGGCGCGCATCAAAAGATAATACCGAATATGTAGAGTCATTAAAGGCAATTTTAAAAGACCAACCAGAAATGTACCAAATGGTAAAAGAAGTTTCTGCGGGCATGCAACTATCGTTACATGAAGGAGATGCGTTTTACGTTGAGCATAATCAGCCACCTGAGCGCAGTTTAGATGAAGTAACAAGTAGCGCTTTTCAAAATAAAGCGATGGTGATTGTTCCAGGGCAGTGCGGTAGCGCCTGCCTGGATGCTGTTGATACTTTTAAGCTGTTTTCAAATACAGAGCTTTTTGGCGCGCCAAGTAGTTCAGACTCTACTTATATGGAAATCAGGTTAATTGATACACCTTCTGGGTTGAGCAAGATGATTATTCCTAATAAAGTGTATGTAGATAGACCCCGTGAAAAAGGATTCTATTATCAGCCTGATATTCCATATTATGGGCTTGAATGGACAACAGCAGTCTTACTTGAGCAAGTTAACAGCACTTTACAATAAGTACTGTTAATATTATAGCTATTCTATAACAAGCAATATGACACTAAGGATAATAAGTATGGCACTTCATAAATCAGGCTCTATGGGTAAGCAATATTTAGGCTCGTGTTTATGTGGCTGCGTGAAGTATGAGCTTTATGGCGATTTTCACTCATTCTTCCTCTGTTATTGCGGTCATTGCCGAAAAGATTCAGGTTCAGCACATGCTGCAAATTTGTTTGCATCTGCAGCAACACTTAACTGGATACAAGGCGAAGCTGAAGTTAAAAATTACCAGCATGCTAACACATTACACAGCAGAAGCTTTTGTCAAAACTGTGGGTCTGCACTTCCAACAAGAGTTGAGAAAATGAATTGTATTGTGGTTCCTGCTGGTAGCCTGGATAGCGCAGTTACAATTCAGCCAACGGCTAAAATCTATGTGGGTAGTTGTGCGACATGGGCAAAAAGTTTCAACAACGTACCTAGCTATGAAGCTCTGCCATTGCTATAAAGTAGAGTGTAGAGATAAATATACGGAGTATCTTTATCAATACTGGCTTGTAAATTAATAGAGGAAGTTTTAACCGATGAATCAATTAACAGAAAAAACCATCGCATGCCCTTATTGTGGTGAGCATATCGAAGTACTGCTTGACCCCGCTGACGTAGATCAACAATATATTGAAGACTGCCAGGTTTGTTGTAAGCCGATTAATTTTTTAGTTTTTGAAACGATGAATGAAGAACTCTCTGTCAACGTATTCAGCGATGACGAGAGTTACTAGCTTTAACTTTCAATTATTTACCTTCCAACGCTTTTATAAACACCTTTTTAAAGCGATCAAAGTCTTCAATATGCGGTAGGTGACCGATATTATCCAGTTCAAATAGCTCTGAATTTGAAATTAATGCTGCGGCTGATTTACCGAGCTTATCGTAGCGTCCAAGTTCATAGTCAACACCTTGCTTTTTCCAGTTTCGGCCTGGACCTGTTCTGTCCCGAGTACCAATGATTAACTTAACTGGCATTGTGAGGTTAGCAAACTCGGTGATCACTGGTTGGGTAAAAATCATATCGTAGGTTTTTGCGTTGACCCATGCGATTTTCTTTTGATCTGGGCCTTGAATTTGGCCAGTAATAAAGTGAGTAAGTGACTCGAATTGGCTATTCCATTTACCATCATAGTAATTCTTTTGCTGATACTGTTTAACTCCCTCAGGAGTTTTAGCTAATTCATTTTTATAGAAAAAATCAGTGTCTTTGTATTGTACATATTGCAGATAGTTTTCAAGACCGATAGGGTTCATTAGAATGAGTTTGTCAGTCATATCTGGATACATTAAAGCAAATCGACTAGCAAGCATGCCGCCCATTGAGTGACCTAAAACAATTGAGCTTTTAATATTAAGAGAGGTCATTAAAGCGTGAGTGTGATGAGCAAGCGCTGCAAACGAGAATTGGTAATTTTTTGGCTTAGATGATTTACCAAAACCAATTTGATCAGGCATTAATACCCCATAGCCAAGTTTTTGTAAAAGCTGTGCGGTTGATGTCCAATAATGAGCATTAAAGTTTTTACCATGCATCAGTGTTACAACAGGTTTGTTACCTTTGGCTGGTAAATAGATATAGGCCATTTTTAATGATTGTTGCTGAGATTCAATATCAAAAAATAGGGGAGTAAAATCGTACTTATAATTACTCAGAAGTCCATCGTAACTTAGTTCTTCAGCTTTTTCTTGGCTATGTGCCACAGAACTTAATAATAGAAAAATACCTAATTGCCATACTTTATACACTTGAAACTCCTTTGCATTCTCTATAAATACCTATACTAAACCTAAACAGATTCTGCCTAGGGGCGATTTACTCTTTGTTGCTCGGTTTTGACTTAGCCCACTAGATTACAAACTTCGCACCGCGATTAAATGCTTCTGGTTTGAATGAATTTTAATCAGCAAAGATAAACTGACCCTAATTTACTTACTTCTAATATTACTGCATAATTACACACGTACGTTTTGGTACATGTAGACGGTTGTTGTATAGTAATTTTAAAACTATGTATGGTAAAGTATGTTGCTGTAGAACTTAGACTAATACACTGGAATCTGCTTCCTTAATGCTACCTTATTCAATAAGAGCAACTCGTCTATCAGAGTTACTGTCCTTATTTATTTAGACTTTGCATCATTTTTATCTGTTGTATAAATTGTTGTACCTGTTGGTTACCAGGAACCAGTTGTGCTAAATTTTTGGCATAACGCATTGCTAAGTCATACTGCTTATTGGCTAAGTACGCTTGAGCTAAACTATAGCTGATATCAGGGTTATTTGGGGTGATCCTAAATGCTTTTTTCAGTGCGCCTAAAGCGTGCTCCATTTGCCCCATATCCTGTAACAGTATTGCATACGTGTAATTGTAATTAGCATTATCAGTAGATAAATCTGCCGCTTTTTGTAAATGCCCTAAAGCAGATTGCTTGTTTTTCACTCGAATGTAACTCATTGCCAAAGAATAATGTAAATCAGCCGCTTCAGCATTTACTTTAAGCCCTTGCTTTAAAATGTTTTGTGCCGCAACTTCGTCACCTTGAATACGACAGAGGTCTGCTAAATTGACATAGCTTGGAATGAAAATATCTTCCACTTTAATTGCCGTTAAATAGTGCGCTTTTGCTTGCTCTGGTTGATCAAGCTCAAGTGCTAAGTTACCTAAATTTGTATGTGAGAAGCCACGCTCAGCTTGGTAAGACTGAGCTTGCTTGTATTCGTTTAATGCATTTGTGAGTCGTTTAGTATCAGTTTCATTCAAGCCACCAGGGAATGGTTCAATCAGCATCGCAGCAAGTGCACGGGCGGCTGCACTGCGTATTGGTAAACGCGAGTCATCTAATAAGCTGTTTAGCATGCGCCAGCGCTGTGATATTTCATACGGCATCGCAGCGACTATAGCGGCTTGGCGTTTCAATGGTTCATCTTCTTTTATCGCTCTAGTAATTGCCATAACGGCATTGTTATCGGGTGTATTTGCCATACGAGTGAGTGCCGATGCACGAATAATATCAGGGAAGTCTTTATTTTGAGCAACCTTTGTTAGCATGGATGAACTATTAGGTAACTGGTTATCAGCTGCGTGAAAGGCCTGTGAAAAATGATCACTTCCCATGTGTTTTGAACTTGGGTGCCACAGCTTAATATTTTTCACCGCCCACTGAGGCGTTTTGTCTTCATGGCAACTATTACATGCATTAGGTGCTTGGGTTTTCAATGTTAAATCCGGACGCGGTACTCTAAAGCTGTGATCGCGTCTAGCATCTACTTGCATGTAGGTTGTCGCAGGCATATGGCAATTAACGCATTGACTGCCCGCATTATAGATCTTATGACCATGATGATCCGGTGTATCAAATACCTCACTTGTGTGGCATTGAGTACAGGTTTGGTTACCTGGCAGCTTTAACTTACCAGAATGAGGGTTATGGCAATTGCTACACGTGACACCTGCTGCAAACATTTTACTTTGCTCAAACGAACCCCATACATAATCTTCATCCCATACTTGGCCATCGACATGGTATAGCTCAGGAGTGATGAGTGATGGTTGAAACTGTTTTAAAAACTCATGAGGCTCCACTCTGTCGGTAGTTTGGCTGCGCCTAGAATGACACGTTGCACAAACCGGTATTTGCGCTGAGCTTTTTAGCGGCTGAACACTTTTCATACCGCCATCAGCTTGGCGAGTAAACAATGGTGTTTTTTTACTAATATTGACCGAGAAGCCTTTGTCTTTAATATCAGTATCACCATTGGCCCAGATGAGGTGTTGCTGAGTATCACCATGACAGGCTTGGCAGCCAACATTTATTTGCGTAAACGTAGACTTAAAGCTGTTACTTTGTAGGTCAAATTGTTTTTTAAAATCTGTAGAGTGGCAATCTGCACACATGTGGTTCCAATTTTGTCCCATTTGCGACCAGTGAAATATATCATGTTTTTTTTGCTCAGGATGCAGCACAAACCAGCGTTGCCCACCTTGCTCTTTCGTGCGAGAGTCCCATGCAAAAGGAAATAATTGGATTTTCCCTTGCCCCATATCAAACATATATTGCTGTAAGGGTTGATAGCCAAAGGTAAAAAGTACGGGGTAATTCGTTAATGTACCTTCGAGATCTGGCATGCTAATAACTAGCTTTTCATTCTCAGTGAAAAAACGAGCTTGCTGTCCTTGGTAGTCGAGTGTTTGGTTATCAAAGTTACCCAATACGGTCTTTAATGTAGCTGGCTCCATGGCATGAAAGTGGTCTGAGCGTTGCCAATCAAGTACTTCGGCTTTGTGGCAAGAAATACACGTTTGCTCGTTTGCTTGAGCATCGTGAAAAAAAGACAAGGAACTCATCCAAGCCACAAAGTATAGAAATCGCATTTACAAATATCCTTGTGCGAACAGCATTATTAAGTAACTTAATCCACTTCTATCAGCACAGCAATGCCAGAGTGAAGTTTATAACTAATTAGATTATAACAATATTGTAATTAAGAAAATAATACCAGCTTGTATCTCTTCAATCTTAAAATTGACACGGCATATGATAAACATCCATTGCAATAAGCTTGGCATGGTATAACGATAAATTAGGGTGTGTTGACCTTTCAGGCTTAAAATTTGTTCAAACTTTAAAAGGCATTAGTAATAAGGTTATTATTGATGCATTTTTTTTGTTCGCAGGGTACTGCCTTAAACCAATTTTCAAGTTTGTATCATCTTCAGTTGCGCAGGTTTTATAACTTCCAAACAACTTGTCCCACCAGATCACACTAAAGCCATAATTACTGTTGGTTTCATCTGGTCGCTGACTGTGATGAATACGGTGTAGCTGCTGAGTGATAACTATAAACCGCAAAACTTGTTCTAGCTTTTTGGGTAACCGAATATTAGCATGATTAAACAAAGCAAAACCATTCAGTGCAATTTCGAATATGAGTATAGCGATAGCTGGTGCGCCTAACGCTGTAACGGCAATAAGTTTGATTAAAATACTGAGTACAATTTCAAGTGGGTGAAAGCGTAGCCCTGTACTTGCATCTATGTGGTTGTCAGCATGATGTACTTTGTGCAAACGCCAGAGTAATGGTACTCGATGGAATAGCCTGTGTTGCCAATATATAAGCATATCGAGTATTAATACACTCAGCAGAATAGTTAACCAAAGTGGTAGTTGGATCAAGTTAAAAAGACCAAAACCTTGCTCGGTATTGTAAATTGCTAATGCAGTTAACCCGATGGGCACAGTTAAACGAGCAGTCACGGATGATATAAACACTAAGCTAAAGTTTGCAAACCAACGGTGTTTAGCCGCAACAAGGGATTTACGAGCAGGTTTTAACCTCTCAAGCAACATCATGATTGCTAAGATACTGATGAAAAAGCCGAGTCGCCAATAAAGCTCATTATTCATGTAGAGCAGACTCTTGTTGTTTAAGCGTGAGGTAGCCGCCATAAATACGAGTAACAATAGTAATCGCACATGCAAACGCAAATATACAGGCCAGAATGGCAAAGTGCTGAGGCCAAATACAAAAAGCAATAAACAGGGCAATGGTTTCTGTGCCTTCAGTCAGCCCATTTAAATAATAAAAGCTTTTATATTTAAACTGTGGTTTTTCAAGCTTAAATTTTTCAGCGGCAATAGCAAAGGCTAAAAAGCTTGAGCCAGTGCCAATAAAAGTGGCTAATAAAATGGCCCCTGCAATGGCATTTTGCTCAGGGTTCGCCAATATAAAACCAAGGGGGATCGCAGCATAAAATAAAAAGTCTAAGGTGATATCTAAAAAGCCCCCCGCACTTGAGCTTTGTTGACTGTAACGAGCTAGTGCGCCATCAAGGCCATCAAAAATACGGTTAATAGCGATGGCGATAAGCGCACCGTACCATAATTCAAATGCTAATAATGGCACTGCGAGTAGACCAATAATAAAGCCAATCACTGTCAATTGATCTGGTGTTATTTTTTGTTTGTCTAGAAACATAACCACAGGCAGTAACAGTGGTTTGATTACTGGGGTGATATATTTATCAAGCATAGGTGTTTTCCTGTGAGCTTAAATTAATAACTTTACCATTGGCGGCATCAGTATCACTCTGATCGTGGGTTACCATTATTGCGGGCAATTGGTGCTCTCGTATTTGATTAAACACCAGTTGGCGCGTTTCTTGGCGTAGTTGACTGTCGAGCTTACTAAAGGGCTCATCCAGTAAGATAGCTTTAGGCTCACTTAATAAAACACGCAATAATGCTACTCGAGCTTGTTGCCCGCCAGATAAATTGGCTGGGTTACGCTGCTCTAGGCCACCTAAACCAACTTGCTCAAGGGCGTGAGATATTTTATCAGTACGGTGTTTTTTAACACCATTTGGCATTGCAAAAGCAATATTGCCAGCAACCGATAAATGCGGAAATAACAAAGGGTCTTGGTATAACAAGCCAATATGGCGTTGGTGGCTTGGGATCTGAGTGATGTCTTGTTGATTTAAAAACAAGCTACCTTGAGCGCGAAACTGATGAGGCAACATGCCAGTAAGCCAATTCAATAGCGTTGATTTTCCACTGCCTGACGGGCCCATAATGCTGAGAATTTCTCCTCCTTGTATAGACTCATCAATACTGATCAGTTGGGTTTGCTGACGCCAGATAGTAAGTTGCTTAATAGCTAATAAAGAGTTCATCTTACGCCTTATGTTGATATTTATTTAGGAGTTTAGGGATAAACCAGGCCAGTGCAAAAGCAAGTGCAGGCAACAGCATTTGCATTAATGCATAAACTGAACTGACTCGTCTGCTGGCACCGCTTGCCAATGTAACTGCTTCAGTAGTAATGGTGTCTATTCGCCCGCCGCCATTCAATAAAGTGGGTAAATATTGACTAAAACTAATGGCCAATCCAAGAGCAAAAGCAATACAAATTGGGCTCATCAGCATCGGTAGTTTTACTCGCCAAAATACATTAGCTGGGGTGGCGCCTAAACTTGCTGCCAAATTAGCAAAGCGTGGGTCTAGTCGTCGATAGCTACTGGCTAGTGATAAAAAAACATAGGGAACAACGAATAACAAATGACTAAAAATAACATTGAATAATGCATGCTGACTATTAACTTGTTCTTGTAACCACACTAAGCCAAATAAAAACGCAATGCTTGGAATAAGCATCGGCAAATAAATAACTAAGCTTGCAAAGCGAGACAAACTTTGTGCCCGTTGTTGTTCTGCTTCTAGGGTGAATAAAGCAAATATAATTGCAATAAATGTGGCTGCAAAGCCTATTAAAAGAGTATTTATTAATGATGTGTGCATTTGCATTAGTGCATTATGCCAATGCATAGTCACAAATTGGTCTGGCAAACTTGCTGGAAAACGCCAATACCCTGCAAAAGACCAAAGTACAAGGCCAGCTAACGAAAGTACAACACAGCTGATCAAAATGAACGTTGTCGCATGAGTAAAACGCATAACAAGATGGCCTGCGTAATCACGTTTGCCATTGATTATGCTTGTTTGGCTGACACGCTTGGTTAACTTTTCAAGTAACCACCAAGAAACTAATAAAATAACGGTCAATACCAGTTGAATTATAGCGCCTGCAGAGGCTTTGATTCGTAACGTTAAATCTACATCGTTAAACCAGTGCATTATTGCCACTGCGAGAGTAGGAGGCGCATTAGGCCCTAAGATGAGTGGTATCTCAACATTGGCACTGGCATAAGCCAGAACAGCGAGTAAGGGTAACCGTAAAAAAGGATACAAGTTAGGTAGTACAACTTTAAAAAAAGCCGTCATTGGGCAATAACCTAAGCTCAGGGCTATTTTATGCTGGGCACGTAATTTAGCGCCTAAATCAGCTTGTGATAACGCACCAAGTGCCATCAATAATAAAAAAGGTAACTCTTTTAATGTCAGGCCTAAAATCATACTAATCCCCCATGAGTCATGCGGCAATAGCCAATCTGGTGGGGTTTGCCAAGCAGTGAGCCAAGGTGAAAATAGCCGTGATATCATTCCTGAGGGAGTGATTAAAAAACTAATAGCAATAGCTGCTGCTGCATGTGGTATGACTAAAATAGGCCCTAATAAGCGCTGAATTCGATAAAGCCAAGGGCTATTAAAATAACAAGCAAGTATCAATGTAGTGATTACAAAGGCAAGTAAGGTACTAGCCAGTGCACTAGATATGCTCAGCAGCACCATCTGACAAAACCCGGGGGTGTTAAAAAGTGCAGTAAAGCCTTCTAGTGAAAAGCTCATTTTATTGAGTGCTGGGATATAACCGAACGCGGGTAATAACACGCCAACAAGGCCACCTAAAACAGGTAGAATCAGTAAAGCCATGAGTAATTTTGGAGATAGCAGTACAGCTTGAGTAAAAAAATCACGGGATTTGATCATTAATTTACCTTCTGCATGTTACTTTTTGCCCCATATCGCATCAACCATTGTTGGTTTATTAATGCCACCCAACTTGGATGAGGCTCGGCTAGAGAAGGGCTTTTAGAGCTTACTGTTAAGCTGCTTGGGTGTGCGGTTGTTTGATTGAATAGCGCCGCTTGTTCCGTACTGAGTGTGGAAAGGTCAAGTACGGTTTGATCACCCCATACAGAGGGTTGTTGCTTTTTAGCTTGCGCCGGTACACTTAACATAAAGTTAGCCACAATCTGTGCGCTATTACTCTGAGTCGCATTATAGGGGATAGCCACAAAGTGAATATTACTGAGGCTACCGTCGTGCATGGCATAGCTGCGAATACTCGTGGGTAAATCGTAACGTTCAACGGCTGCTGGTACTTCTGCTGCAGAAAACGTTAATGCTAAGCTTAACTCAGTGTCACCCATTAAGCGCCGAAGTGCTGTGCTATTAGAGACAAAAAAGTGGCCTTTGCGCCATAGGTTTGGGTGTAAAGCATCTAAATAGTGCCATAGTTTGGGCAATATTATAGCGGCTGTTTCTTTAGTGGCTGCTTGATAGAGTAAGTGCTGTTTATCTTTCGGCGTTAAGCTAATCAAGGCATATTTTAGAAAACTCACCCCGATAAAATCAGGCGGTTTTGGATAAGTAAAGCGGCCGCTGTTTTTTGCGCTCCAAGAAAGTAAATCTTGTAATGTATACGGAGGACTTTGAGTAGCTTGGCTATCATAATAAAATGTCAGGGCCGCTTGCCCCCATGGAGATTCCATACCATGAGTAGGTACGCCAAAGTCTAAGGTAACGGCTGGGTTTTTTATTGGGTTTGTTAACGCAAAGTTTGGTAGCTGCTCTGCCCAGTTCGGTGTTAATAAACCATGTTGAGCCATGGCAGCAAAATTAGCCCCATTGATCCAAATAAGATCTACTTTACCGTTATGATGATTTCCCGCAGATTTTTCTGCAAGTACACGACTGACTGCTTCGCTGGTGTCAGTGAGTTTTATGTGGTGTAAGTCAATGTTGTGTTTTTGCTTTACTTGATCAGCCAGCCACTCAATGTATTTATTAATTTGTGGGTCGCCACCCCAAGCATGAAAATACACAGTGCTATTTTCACCTTTTTTAACAACTTCTTGCCAGTCTGAAGCTGATCCAGTCGGTATCCATGAAATGGCTAATAGCATTAAAATAATAGCCCGAAAACAACTCTTTTGACAGTTAAAGGGGTAACATTTACTGAATATCATTCAGTGCCCAATCGTAATCTAAAAACTCTATTTTCATGGCATTACTTTTTAATAGCTGTTGTTGCTCTGCATTTAAGTTTATCGCATCTGAATATAATAAAATAAAGCTGGCTAAAGAATGTGAATCAGCAAAGCCTTTTTCAAAGTCATCTTGATACCATTTAAAGATTGATGAAAGATACAAAGTATCCCCATCAGCGTAGTTGCGTGTTTTATCAGCCAAAAAGAGCGTTGTTTGTTGCTCAAGTTGTTTGTTTAACTCAGGCGCAATATAAGCTTGGGCTCGCAAAGCAGGGCAACCGATGCTTGCACAGTTAACTGCAAAGTGAATACGCGGTTCGTTATACTTATTCTCACCTCTGATCAAAGTATGTTCAATATTATCTAAGCTGTGAACCTCACCTAATAACGGTATAAACTCTTTGCTCCAAGGTGAACTAAAAAAGCTGCCCAGCTCTTTAATAGAGTCTATATTTGGGTATTCACTTAGTATAAATTCAATGGTCCAAGCATTGTATGCATTAATCAAAAAGGCTAATTGGGTCGCATTACTCCAACTGTCAAAGTCGCTCTTTTCTACCTGAGATAATGTCTTTAAGTAGGCCTGCAATTTTGCTTGCTCAGTTTTAAACCCGGTATAATCAGCTTGAGTACCTACGCCTTCATTAATGATTTTGACGTGTTTGTTGAGCAATTCATTCCAAGGTTGATGAATTGCATTTGATTTTTGCTCAGCTTGCACTGTGGTGCTGGCTATAAAAGCCAACACCATAACTAACAACAAGTGGTAAGCTAATTTC
The DNA here is from genome assembly GCF_030408095.1 of Pseudoalteromonas sp. APC 3893. Taxonomy (NCBI): domain Bacteria; kingdom Pseudomonadati; phylum Pseudomonadota; class Gammaproteobacteria; order Alteromonadales; family Pseudoalteromonadaceae; genus Pseudoalteromonas; species Pseudoalteromonas sp. APC 3893. The sequence goes on along the minus strand of NZ_JASDCD010000014.1, from coordinate 107,594 downwards.
ATATCAGCCTCTGCGCCAAGTGTGGTATTTTTCAAGCCAATTAAGCACGGTTTGTGGCGCATGCGCACGTTTCCATTCACCTGCTGCGTACTTGTTACCCTCAGCCCATGTTGGGTAGCTATGAATAGTGCCAAGTATTTTGTTAAGGCCTAAGCCGTGTTTCATTGCTAACACAAATTCAGCTATTAGGTCGCCAGCATGCTCCGAAACCACAGTAACACCGAGTATTTTATCTTTTCCTTTAGGGGTAATCACCTTGATGAAACCTTGGGTTGCACTTTCAGTGATTGCTCGGTCAAGTTCTTCAAATTCAAAACGGGTTATTTCGTAATCTATACCTTGATCAATCGCATCTTGTTCATTTAGACCGACTCGTGCAACTTCTGGGTCAATAAATGTCGTCCATGGGATCACACGGTAATCAACTTTGAATTTTTTCAGGTTGCCAAATAAACCGTTAACAGCAGCGTACCAGCCTTGATGTGCTGCAACATGAGTAAACTGGTAAGGCCCTACAATGTCACCTGCGGCAAAAATGTTCGGGTAAAGGGTTTCTAAGTATTCGTTAGTAACAATGGTACGGTTAGTTTCTATCCCTAACTCTTCAAGCCCATAGCCTTTTAAGCGAGCACTACGACCTACGGCGCATAGCAGTTCGTCGTATTCAATTTCAAGCTCTTGATCTTGGTGTTTAACAACAATGTACTTTTTACCATCACGAGCTTCACAACGCAGCGCTTGATGATTAGTTAATACATTTACGCCACTGGCTTTGAGTGCACGAGTAGCAAATTCAGAGACCTCTAGATCTTCTTTAATCATAATACGATCGGCCATTTCGATTTGTGTAACCGATGAGCCTAATCTAGAAAAACTTTGCGCAAGCTCTGAGCCAATTGGGCCACCGCCCAGTACGACTAATTTTTTAGGAGCGTGATCTAGTTCAGCAAATTTGCTCCACAATGTATCGCTAGTGACATAGCCAGTTTCTTCTATACCAGGAAGTGGTGGTACGAATGGACGTGCACCGGTTGCAATGACAAGGGTTTTAGCAGTAAGCGTTTGGCTGCTACCGTCGTTTAATTTAATTTCCACTGTCCATGGATCAACTATTTTGGCGTAGCCTTTAAGTACTTCAACACCTAATTTTGTATAGCGCTCAACACTGTCGTGCGGGGCGATATCAGCAATTACCTGATGTACACGGGCCATCACTTTTTTAAATGAAAACTCTGCAGTGTTACTTTCTAAGCCATACTTGTCTGCATGTTTAAATTGTTCAGCGACTTTAGCGCTTTTAATAATCGCTTTACTTGGCACACAACCATAGTTTAAACAGTCACCACCCATTTCACCGGCTTCAATTAAGGTAACCTTTGCTTTAACGGCTGCGGCAATGTAACTGGTCACTAAGCCACCCGCACCTCCGCCGATGACTATCATGTTGCGGTCGAACTGTTTTGGCTTATTATAGTTTTTATAAACTTTACGTTTTTTTAGAGAGTTAATAATTGCTTTAGCGATAAATGGAAAGATACCCAATAATGCAAAAGATAAAATAAGATTCAGAGACAAAATGCCCGACAAGCTGTCTATCTGGGCTAGTTGTGTACCCGCATTAACATATACAAAAGTACCTGCCAACATGCCTAGTTGGCTTACCCAGTAGAATGTCCATGCTTTGATGGCTGTAACACCCATTAATAAATTGATTAAAAAGAATGGGAATACCGGAACTAAACGCAAAGTAAATAAGTAAAAGCCACCTTCTCTTTCAACGCCTTTATCAATGGCATCTAGACGCTCAGGGAAGCGTTTTTTTACTGTGTCTCGTAATAAGTAACGAGAAACTAAAAAGGCTAATGTAGCCCCTAATGTTGAAGCAAATGAAGCAACGAGTAGGCCTTCAACTAAGCCAAATAAAGCGCCCGCAGCTAAAGTTAAAATTGCAGCGCCTGGTAACGATAGGGCAGTGACCGCGACATATAACAAGAAAAATCCGCCGATAACGAGCAAAGGAGATTGCTCTCGCCATTGACTAAATTGCTCCATTGAACCTTTTAGACCATCTAAGGTAAGTAATTGGTGTAAATCAAAATGAAAAAATAACCCTACAGTAAGCAAGGCTATAATAAGTAGTAATAATTTCTTTAACATGTGCACTCGCTTTTAAAAGTTATGTTGAAATGTAAGTTTTGCATGAATAGGTAACTCGGGATAAACCAAGGTTGAACCAAAATAACCGCCTTCAAATACCGGACGCCAATTATCTTGATTGGTTACATTAGAAATATCTAAACGTAATGATGTTTGCTCATTAAATGAATAACGGCTGTTTACGTTTAATGTATATTGATCGCGTATATAAACTGTTGCTAAATAATCCAATGGGTAGCTCTTTGTGTATATGCCTCCAAGGCCGATATCCCAATCATCGGTAATCGAAACCCCACCATTAAAACTCACAGACTGCTCTGGAATGCCCTGTACGCGCTGTGTTGAAGGCGCAAAAGATGCAAAGTTAGGCGCACCTACTGATGTACCATTTATAATATCAGGGCGCGAATTATCAAATGCATCGGCCACTTGGCTAGAATCTTGGCTACTGGCTGAATTATCGTAACGTGCATCAATATAACTATAGCCTATGCTAAACCAATAAGCAGCTGTATCGTAAAAAGCTTGTGCTTCAAACCCTTGAGTCCGAATACCGGTATTACTACCGTCACGGTTTCGTAAGCTACGGCGTTGATTAAATAGTGCGCCATCAATATACCAAGCGCTATCATTAGGAGAGTACTTTAAACCGACTTCAGCAAGGGTGTTGTCGGTGGCAAAATTTTGTTCACTAATTTTGTTATCGCTGCCAAGTACCGTGCCTCCAGCCATACTATTAGAGGTAGCTTGGTTATAGCTTGCTGTAATATAACTGGTCAGTTCTGGGGTAAGCTTATAATTAATACTTGCTTGAGCAGAATGTAAAATTTCATCAATCGTGTCGCTTGCGGCTATTTGCCCTTTTGGTGCAATGGGGTCACTTGCTTTAACATCATAATAATCAAGACGGTAACCTATACTGGTGCTTAGAGTGTTAGTCCATCGGCTATCATGCTGTATGGCAATGCCTGTTTGCCAGCTGGTGGAGTTTGTTGTATCTGATAATGAAAAGTCACCACTGCCATCGTTATTTAAATCATACTGACCGCCCGGGGAGACAAACACACCTGGTCGAAGCTCAACTAAACGCGCTTGTTGTTCCTCAGTTAAAGGGATACGACGGTTTTCAATTGGGCCTGTTAAATCAATGGGTAAGTCTGCCTCGGTGGTAAATTGACTATAGCCTTTGACTTTGTTGTAGCGAACATCAAATGCAAAAATAGTGTTTTGATCTTGATCCCACTGATAATTTAACTCGGTCCTGCTCTGCGCCGTGTCTGCACCATCTATAATTTCGACAAAACTGTTTTGCGCAATACCTTCTCTTTGCAGATGCTGAAAATAAGTTATGTTTTTAATAGCCGTTTTACCATTTAACTGATGCTTATAAATGCTGTGTAATAAATAAGTGGTGGCATTGTTTATGTTTTCAGGGTCGGTTAGCACTTGGCTTCGTGGGATCACCACTTGCCCCGTTGGCGATACAATAGCGCCAGCACCAGGCACTGTACTGCCGTTTGCTTGTTCGCCTTGTCCGGTAATGTACAGGCCGTCATCGATGAGTGCTTGAGTTGGGCGGTTTATTCCTGCGTTATCGGTATAATCAACTTGGTAAAGCTCAAAATTCATATCCCAACTGGTTTTATCATCAGGTAAAAAGCGTAAAGCAGCAAATAAGCTGTCACTTTCATACCCAGCATAATCATAGAAGCTGTTATTATCTATGTGCTCAGCGCTGACTCTAAAGCCACTTTCACCTTCTATAATCGGGGCTGAATAATCAAGCTGGGCACTGTAATTATCCCATCGTCCTGCTGAGAGTACTATTTTACCTTGAGAGGCATGAGTACTCGCAGTCTTTGAATGTAAATTAACAAACCCACCATTACGCTGACTGCTACCGAGCAAAACCGGTGGCGCACCTTTGACTACATCGATTTGCTCAATGGCATTAAACGAAACCGGGATACCAAAGCCATTATTACCAGCTTGGCGACGCATACCATCTTGATATAACTCACCTAATTGACCCCGCAAAGTGGGTAAACTGGAGGCACCAAAGCCACTAGCCGCATAACTATTAGGAGTAACAGCGAGAATATCTTGCAGTGTAGTGATATTAAGCTGTTCAATCATATCACTTGAAATAGGTGTGATGGCACGGGCTATATCTGTAAGTGCCAAGTCGTCACCAAACGAACCGCTGATTGTTGCATCTTTAGGCGATAATTGCTGTGCTGATAGTTTATCTGCCAATACATGTATGACTTCAATATCTTTGTTTGCATTTGCTAACGATGTAAAGCTGGCGCAAATGCTTAGGGCTAAAAATGCATATTTCAAAATGATCTCACTACTGTTTCTTATATGTACGTTTAATGAGACCTTTATGGGGTAAAAATACTTTCACAAATTTTTCAATTATTTATATTTAAATTTTTTTGTAATAAATTAATAGTTAGTCGGTCTTGTTGTTTTTAGTAGTAAAAACCCGAAAGGAAAACCAATGACTCAGACAATAACAGCTGATACCCAAAACCGCCTGCAATGGTCGCTATTTTCATTACGTTTAGGTGTATTTATAGTAATGCTTATGTGGACCTTAGATAAGTTTGTAAATCCTGGGCACAGCGCCCGTATTTTTGAACACTTTTATGGCATCAGTGGCTCAACAGATATCGTTGCGTATGTTTTAGGTGCGCTACAATTAATATTGGTTTTAGCATTTATGGCTGGCGTTAAAAAACGCGTTACGTATGGCTTAATCTTTTTAATGCATGGTGCGTCGACACTTTCATCATACGCACAATATATTGATGGCTTTAATAACTTGTTATTCTTTACCGCATGGCCGATGTGGGCAGCGTGTTTTGCATTGTATCTATTACGTGATCAAGATGTGAAATTCACAGTAAAATAAAAACAGCAAAAGCCGCGTTATACGCGGCTTTGTTTAAAAAGGTTAACTAATGCATAGCATTATTGTATTTTTCAGCCAACACTTGTTTCTGGTGTTGCGTTAACGCCTTACCTGCCAATTGAAATACTTCTTGCTCTTCTTCATCAAGATGATGATGCACAATATGATGCAATTTTTTAGCGGTTACTAGCCAGCCAGGAGAGCTCATTTCAGTTTGTTCAAGCTCTTCAACCAATTCATCAATATCATGATGCTCAGCTACACTGTGACGTGCTTTGTCTTGTGTTAAGTCATCACACATCAGCGGATTATAGAAAAACCGTTCTTCAAATTTAGCGTGCTCTTCTAACTCGGTTTTTAAATCGTTCATTAACTTTTGACGTTTTGCTGAGTCACCATGTGTTTCAATTAGTGCATCGACAAGTGAACGTTGCTTATCGTGATCGTGACGTAATGCTTCAAAAATATTCATGATGTTTCCTTGCTTTGCTCATTTGTAGGTTTAAATTGCAAGGCTCAAGCCAAATTATAAAGTCATGTTTTTAATAAGGTTTAATTGTTTTATGTGTTGGGTAGGGCAAAACAGTGTAAAAGTTACCGATTAAAATGAAAAAGGCCAACACTGTGGTTGGCCTGATAATCTAAGCTTTGTCGCTAAGAATTACTTATTTGCGTCTTTAACCGTTTTAAGTTTAGCTGCATGATCAATTTCAAATGCAGGCATGTCTTTATTGCCGTCGATTAAGTAGTTATCCATCCAGCGCATTAAACGTAAGCTGTAATCGTATTGCGCAGCGACTTTACGGTTGCCATGCCCTTCGCCAGGGTAATATACAAGGCGTACATCTTTACCTTGCACTTTCATGTAACGGTACATTTCCATTGATTGCGCAGGGTGAACACGTGGGTCATCTTTACCATGCATAATTAATAACGGGGTTTCAGATTGACCCGCCCAGTATATTGGGCTGCGCTCTAAGTACCATTGCCATTTATCCCATGGATATGAACGCGCATGTACTAGGTTCATTTCATTTGAAATATCAGTAGTACCAAATTTAGATAACTGATTTGTAACGCCTACAAACATTACACTTGCAGCGAAATGTTTAGTCAGTTTAGTCGCTGCCCACGCAGATGCATAACCGCCATAAGAGCCACCAGTGATACCTACACGTTTAGTATCTACTAAGCCCATGTCAACAAGGTGGTTTTTAAAATCAACCAAGTCATCAAACTCTTTACCAGCATAGTCGTTTTGACCAAGCTTAGAGTATTCAACCCCTTTACCGGTTGAACCACGGTAGTTAGGATAAAATACTGCATAACCACGTGCTGCCCCCATTTGACCTGGGCGCGAGTAATTCGTTATCCAACCATTCTTATCATGACTTTCAGGACCACCATGAACAGACATAATTAACGGGTAGCGAGTGCCTTCACTGTAATCAAGTGGGTATACAAGTACACCATCAATCTCAACGCCATCACGGGCTTTTAATGAAATGGTTTCTTGCTTAGCAAAACGTTTGTTGTTTAACCATTGGTTGGAATTAGTTAAGCGCTCAGCTTTTTTACCGCGAACAATAAAGACTTCATTAGGGTGCTTAGCTGTATTACCACGAAGTGCAATGGTTTTATCTGAATCAGAAATACTCAGATTAGATGCAATAAACTTACCTTCTTTAACCAGCTTTTTATATTTATTTGAACCGGTTTTTATACTTGCAACGAAGCTTTCGGTGCCTACGTTGGCGATAAAGTTAAGGGTGTTACGTTTATTCGACCATTCAATATCAGCAACATGACCCATAAAATTAGGTAACCACTCAGTAATTTTGGCTGTTTTAGTATCGGCAATATATAAACGCCCAGTTGCCGGGTCGTGTTTATCCTCGGCACCTAAAATGGCAATGTATTTACCATCATGTGAGAGTTCTGCATCGCCGAGTTTACCTTCTGTTTTAAACGATAGAGTCACTTGGTTACTGGCAATATCAAATAAATGCCACATTGATTTTGTGTATTTATCATCAATTAAAGCAGTCGGTTGTGTTTTAACTAAGAGCTTTTCACCATTTGCAGCCCAGTTAACATCACTCACGTAGTTCTCTACGTTAAGTGCAGTTGGGGTGAGTGGTTTGTCGGCTTTTGCCAAATCAACAATAAAAAGCTGCTTGTTTTTTAAACCAAGCTCATAGACTTCAGCTTTAAAGCCCAGTTTTTTTAGTTCTTTATCAGACTTATTGGCAGCAGGCATAGCTAAAATGGCTAACTGATTATTGTCAGGGCTGAGCTGATAGCTTGAAATAGACGTGCCTTTTAATGACAACACTTTTTGTGCTTGTCCACCATCAACCGGAATTTGGTAAAGAGCAGTGAACTTATCGCCTTTTAATTTAGCTAAAAAATAGATGGTTTTGCTGTCGTTTGACCATTGAATGCTTTTAATGCTGACAGAGCCTGTAATGAAAGGGCGCTCAACACCTTCATCATCGACAACATAAAGTTCACTGTAATTACTGCCATTTTCATCAACATAAAGCTCACGAGGTACAGAACGAGTAAATGCAACGCTGTCGCCATCAGGACTAACGCTTGTTTGTATTACTGATTGAATCTTTGGAATGTCTTCAACTGTAAGAGGCGTTGCTGCAATCGCAAGAGAGCTTGAAAGCCCAATTGCCAATGCTAAACTAGTTTTTAACATGAAAATTTCCTTCGCTTGTTTTTAATTATCAATGCAGTATATCAGGATGTACCTGTAAAACTAAAATATGCGTTTAATAGGCAATCTGAAAAGATTAATGGCTATATCGTATGCCAAAGTAGAAGCGTCGGCCATTTTCGTAAATACCCGTTGGCGCGTATTGGTTACGTTCATAAACATAGGTGATTGAGTTAGTTAAGTTGATTGCTTCAAGTACAACATCGAGGCTATTTGTCACTTTAAATGTGAGATTACCGTCAAGCTGACCAAAATCGTCCATCATAGCTTCACCTACACCGGTGGCAAACTGAGTCCGATAGTTATAGGCAAGGCGAGCACTGAGCCAATCATTATCGTAGTAACTGGTTAAGTTTATGGTGTGTTTTGAGGTGCCAGGTACATAGTTTTTTCGTCCTGTTAAGCTATCAGTACGATCGCCGTCGACAAAGGTATAATTGGCAATTAAGCCTACACCATAAAATAATTCCTGCTGATAACTGAGCTCTAAACCTCGAATTGTACCACCACTACCATTTATCGGCCGATCAATGGCCATGTCGATGCCCTCATGTTGTTCAATAGCTCGCTTAAATTCGACAAAGGATTCAACGTCTTTATTAAATAACGCCATTGAAAGTAAAGCAGCATCATCAAAATACCATTCAAGGCTAAAATCAAACTGATTAGCGCGATAGGGGTCTAAATCAGGGTTACCGCCTTGGCCTTGTGCTTGCGTGACATTGTAGTTTGTAGAGGGCATTAAATGATTGTATTGTGGTCGTGACATGACTCTAGCAGCACTAATACGGGTGATTAAATTTTCAGAAAGGTCTATGTTGATATTTACGCTGGGTAAAATATCAAGGTAATTTTTATCGTGCTGTTGCCAGATAAACTGCTCTTGTTGTGGTGTGGTTGCAATACGCTTGTATGCGCCTGAGTTTTGTTGTGTATTAACCACTCTTATTCCGAGGTTGGCGCGGTAGTCTTGGCCTTCGAGCATTAATTTAACATAACCTGATAAAGTACGTTCTTGAATATCAAAACGGCTGGCTTTTTCTTCTTGTTGCTCAAAATTAATGTTATTGAAGTCGTCCGATAATCTGCTGATATCTACATAGCTATACTTTTTCAGCGTGTCTGGACTGCCAATATTTGTCAAAAAGCCGCTAGGGAAAGTGCCTTGATAATCAGCTAAAGTCCAATCTAGTTGTTTTACTAACCCATCATAAGCGCCATTTACTGAGCGATATCTGATAAAGTCACGCTGATGATCACGGTATTTAGTACCGAACTTAACGGCACTAATAATTGAATGGTCAACAGCTCGTTCAAAATCGCCTTGTAAATAAAACTCTTGATCGTTTGAATCCTGACTGTCGTTGCGCGCCTCTGTGAGCTGCCATTGTGTGGCATCTAGTGGAGAGGTGTCGTATTTAGCTATAATATTTTTATTTTCGCGGGTATCTACAGTAAAGGCTGTATTTGCTGAAAACTGCGACGTATAGTCTTGTTTTGAGCCACCACCGCCTTTGGTAAAGCCGATTTGATACTGATTTTGCCACAGATTTGCTTGTTGAGTAGCAATTAGATGCACGTTGCTGGTATCAATTTGCGAATCACGCCAAATAGCTTCCATCGCGGTACTAAAGGGTAAACTTTGTGTGTTTTGCTCTGGCACCTGTGAATAGCGTGCGTATGCTAACGTGTTATCAATAATTCCGTGCTCGCTAATATGGCCGCCACGAGCAAAAATGCTGCTGGGTTGCCACAAGAAGTTTTGGTTACTATTATCGGCATCAAGTACTGAATACAAAGTATTAAGCTGTATATTCCAATCAAGGTTTGGCTGGTATTCAATACTTGCCGTAGCGCTGGTTAATTCTCGTCGCTGTTGAAAGATGGCTGAACCACCCCCTCCTGGTGTCCAAATATTTTTAACATCAGCATATTCGCTATGGGTTGGAGTAAGAGTGCCATCGTCGCTTTGATCATAATTTTGTTCGTGCCAACCCCATGACTCTAAGCCATCGCGGCGTAATGAGCGCTGATTACGAGTAACAGTAATCAGCACACCTAGATCTTTTGCGGTGTTTTTCCAATTATAAAAAGCACTAAATTGTGGATCGAATTCACCGGATAAATCGTTATATTGCATCTGAGCATTAACCACAAATTGATTAGTATCAATGTGCAGCGGACGTTGAGTTTTTATATTAACCGTGCCCCCTAAAGAGCCTTCGTTATGATCAGCTTGGGGTGTTTTATAAACGTCTAATGAGGCAACAAGTTCAGCAGGTAATAGCGTGTAATTAAAGCCTCGATTAGGTTGAGTTGAAATCCACCAGTCTGCAGACGCGATAGATTGACCATTTAGATAGGTGCGATTCTGTTCTGGTGTTGTACCACGTACACCCACTCGTTCCCCTTCACCTTGGGCTCTTGATAAAGAAATTCCGGTCACCCTTTGGAGTGCCTCTGCAACATTTTTATCGGGAAACTTCCCGATATCTTGTGCACTGATAGTATCTATAATAGATTGACTGTCACGTTTATCTAGTAAAGACTTGACAGCGCTGTCATGATAACCCCTAATTTGTATTGTTTCTAACTGGTTTAGCTCGGTTTGTGGGGTATTATTAGCCGCTCCATGTAGCGCATAAAATGCACTATAAATCAGTATTATGTTAACAAATTTTGTAATATTTATTGTCATAGATGACCCAACGCCAACAACATGAGAAAAATGAGCAGTGATAACTACTTATAAAATAAGAACACAGGAAACGGCTGTGCTAATATGTACCGCATTTTTATATAATACGCTTTATTCGCATATTTAACCATAGATTAACTTGTGTAAAAACCAAACGATGTCCGAAGCTAAGCCAAAACAGTTACTACTCAATGATGTGCTTATTGATTTTTCCGCGTTAAAAATCAAGGTGGCGGGTAAGTGGTGCGTTATTGAAGCTAAACAGTTAATGTTGCTCAAGCTATTAGTAAGTCATCAAGGCCAAGCCGTTACACGAGATACTATTATGGATACTGTGTGGCCTGATGTGGTTGTGAGTGATAATTCGGTTAGTCAGCTCGTAACGCAATTACGTAAAAGTTTGCATGATGATCAGAAAACCGCCTATTTTATTCGCACAGTTCCCAGAGTTGGCTATCAGTTAATTGCTAAAGTTAGTGAAGCCCCAACTATTTTAGAAAAAGTGATTCCAGCAAGTCCGCGTACTTCTGCACTATTCATTGTGATTGGTTTATTTATAGGTTGCTTAGTTACTTTATTTAGCCAATATTTACTTATGCCCAGCAAGCCCACATTAGCGTATGAATATCAATCACGTATTACTTCAGCACCAGGGGCTGAGGTGTTCTTACGTTATTCCCCAAATGGCCGATATTTAGCTTTTAGTCAATCTAATCATCAACAAAGCCAATTTGATTTAGCCGTTTTTGATCACCAAAGTAAAACCGTACACAGTATTAAAAGCTCTGGTTATTCTGAAGAGGCACCGGTTTGGTCGCCAGATGGCAAATGGTTGGCGTATTTTAGATACGACCCAATTAGTTGTGATATCAGGGTGATGTCTGTGGCTAATGCAATTGAAACGTGGCGTCTGAGTCCTGAGTTTAGGTTAGCAAAGTGCCAGCAGCGTCACGGGCCAACAAAATTACATTGGGTAGATGCGCAAACAATTTACACTACTCACTGGCAAGATGAGCAACCACGGCTAATTAAATACACTCTTTCATTGGCACCAAGCCCGAAAATCATTGAGCAGCAAGTGGTTGGTGATTTTAAACCGCTCGCATTTGATATTAATAGCCGCAATAGAATGCTTATTTTAGAAAAACAAGCTGGGTGGTTTAATCTCAGTGAAGTTGATTTAAATAAAGGGGTTATGCGTGAAAATGTAACGCAAAGTCGCCACTTTCGTGCACCACTATTAATGGACAGCGACCCCGGTTTTTATTGGCTAGGAGATGATGCCCTAAGGCGCTATGCTTACGATGGGGCTGAGCAGATGATCCACCAACCATTAGGCTTTATCGCTGATTTAGCGATTAATCCTCACACTGGCGATATTGCTCATGCCGAAGGCCAAGCACGGATAAATTTATATCAGATTGAGTTAGCGCTTACTAAAGATCAACCTATCGTCAGTTCAAGCCAATTATCTTCGTCATCACGTATGGATATACTCCCGGCAGTGTCGATGGATGGTCAGCAAAGTGCGTTTATTTCATTGCAGCGCCGTGGGATCACTGGGTTTACAAATATAGAAGTGTGGCTAAAGCATAAGCAGCGAAAAAGTGCTAATTTAATTGCTACATTGCCCAGTGATATTACTCCTAAATACTTGTTGTTTTCTCCTAATGGAGACAATATTTTATTGGCAGATCAATTGCATAATATATATTTGATCAATACCTTTTCTCGGCGGTTAGTGCCTATCATATCTGGGTTTGAGCAACTTAACGCCGTTCATTGGTCTAAAGATAGCCATAGTATTTATTATCAAGCCAAAAACAGTCAAGGGCGGTGGCAAGATTGGCGATATGATATTCAGCTAATGAGTAACGCGCTTGTAAGTGATAATGTGACGCTAGAAAGTTTAGATTTAGAGCACCCGCTTTGGCAACTCAATAGTTCTTATCTTGAATATGAGGAACATGTTGCTCGGTATTTAGCTGGTGAGCTTGAACAGCAATTACCGCTGTCACAATTATTACCATCTCTTGCCTTATTTAAACCTGCAGTGTTTAAAGAGGGGATTTATTATGTATTACGCCAAGGGCACCAATTGTTGTTGTATTGTTATTTGACGCAACAAAAGCGCAATGTATTTATTAAAGAGCTGGGTATGTATGGTTTTGATTTAGATATAAATTTAAATATCAGTAGCTCTTTAGATGGTAAACAAGTGGTGTTTAGCCAAGTTGATGGCATAGAAACGGATATTCTTTTACATCGGGCTACTAAAGTTGAGCAGCAATAAACCGAGTAATATGGCCTACGTACCAGTTACGGCTTTTTGCCTCATTGAGTGCGTGCTGGGCAATCTTTATTGCTGTAGCACTGTTATTTTTAGCAGCGATTTTCGCTTTGAGCAATAACAGCTGAGGATGATTAGGATCATCTTTTAGCGCGCTATTTAGTGCTTGAGTTACTGTTGCGGTATCCACCTTGTGCAATGAATATAATAGTTTCGCTAAATCACGTTTTGCGACAAAAAGATCTTGCTCAGCAGCTGTCTGCAGCCATTTAACAGCTTTATTTGGTGCATAGTTTAAGTGCTTTTTATCAAGTAACTCACGGCCTAATCGGTATTGCGCTTGGGCAAAACCATTTTGTGCTGCAAGTAAGATCCAGTTAAGGCCTTTTTCTCGTTCGATTTTCCCATATGCCCCGCGCAGTAGATTAGCACCGATGCGATATTGTGCATTGGCATAGCCATTACTCGCCGCTTGTAATAAAAGCTCGTCAGAGGCATTACTCTGTTGCCAGTGGTATTTTAGTAATCGTGTAGCGTTATATTCGTCAGAGCTGAGCCAGTTAGCAATGTAGTATTGTACTAAGCCATTGCCTTGTTCTGCAGCGTCAATCAGTTCTGTAATTTCTTCATTATACTGGCGCTGTTGGCTCTGAAAGCTTTGCGCATATTGCTTACCTTTAAAAGTAGTGAAATGGTAAAGCAAAGAGCGATTATAGTAGGGCAACTGATCTTTATCGGCTTGATACTGCCAGCGTTTAACAGCATTTACAATTGCTTTATCGAAGGTTTTCTCGGGGTTTGAGTCGATCAGTGTGATGTCGGTGACAGCACCACTTTCATCAATATCAAATTCTAGCCACACCCAACCTTCAATACCATTTTTATAAGCGTGCTCTGGGTATTTAGGCTCTACGGTATAACCGCGAGTTAAGCTGGTGTCATTGTTAGGTTGATTGTTTAGTTCGGGGCGTAATTGCTCGTTATACCATTGAAAACTCAGATGCTTTAACAGCGCATTATAGGCATCATCAAGGGGTTGTTTATTTTTCGTTTGTTGCGCAATCAGCATAGCTGTATCGCGTGCATCAGCTAAGCCAAAATCTGCAGCTAAACTAAACCAAGCATACGCCTGCGCATTATTTTTATCCATGCCCTGACCATGTAGATGCATCACTGCGATATTATAAATAGCATCCGGATTGCCCAACTGAGCAAGCTGGGTAAATTCTTGTTTAGCTTTGGCAAAATTACCTTGGTGGTAGTGTAGTGTTGCACTGAGCAAATCTGCTTTTGCAAAAGGTAAAAATAGTAACGCAGACACAACTAGACTTACTTTTAAGATTAAAAGCTTGGCTTTGAATTTGTGTAGATACTTAAATAAATGTGTTGGCACGAATTTAAACTTTAGCTACTGCTAACATTAACCTAGTGGCGTTTTTAACTACTGATTGTACTTGTTTTGTTTATTATTACTAGCGCGAACTTGCCCGCTCGTTAATAAAAAAGCAGGTAACCAAAAGGTTACCTGCTTTAAACCCCTGGGCATAGGGGCAGCCTTCCTTGGCAAAAGTCGAATACCTGTGTTAGTTAAGTAAGTCGACTAAACCTGTTTAAAAGTTAAAGCGTATCCCCGCTACAAAACGACGACCATCAGCATAAACGCCTGTTAGCGCTTGTTCTACACCTTCTTCTTGGTAGCTGAATGTGTGCTCGTCTGTTAAGTTAATTGCTTCAAACACTAACGACACATTCTCATTTACGTTATAAGTAAAATTGGCGTCTACTTGAGCGTAGTCATCAACATAGCCATGGCCTTGACCTGAGTTGTAACCCGTTCGGAAGTTATAAGAGATACGGGTACTAAATGTGTCTGTTTCATAGTAAGTACTTAAGTTAACCGTATGCTCAGAGTTACCAGGGATTATTGTATCATTACCATCTTTATCTTTTGCTTCACCATCAACGAAGGTGTAGTTTGCATTTAAACCAAAGCCTTCTAAGATTTCTTGCTGATAACCAAGCTCTAAACCTTGAATACGACCAGAGCGACCATTGGTAGGGCGGTTTACCAGTATTTCGACACCTTCGTGCATTTCAAGTGTAGGTGTTACATCTAAGAAAGATTGAATATCTTTATAAAATACCACCGCAGAGAATAAACCAGCTTCGCTAAAGTACCATTCAATACCTGTATCAAACTGTGTTGCACGGTATGGGTCAATTTCAGGGTTACCACCACTGCCAGTTTGTGTTTCAAGGTTATATGAGGTTGATGGTGTCATTGCGGCATAGTCTGGGCGCGACATTACCCGTGCTGCACTAAAGCGTAGTAATAAGTCTTCTTCTAAATCAATGGCAAGGTTAATGCTTGGCAGAATATCAAAGTAATCACGGTCATCATTGGTCCACACTTCAGAGCCACTTTCACCCACATAGGCAGCGGAGGATTGCTGAGTTTGTACTAAACGAACCCCTAAATTACCGCGCATACCTTCAACATCAATATCCGCCTTTACGTAACCTGCAGTGATTTTTTCTTCAACCTCAAAGGTGCTGGCTTTGAGTACGCGGTAGTTCCAATCAAGTGCATCACCATCTTGGCGAATTTTACTTGAATCAGTGATTGCGTAATCCCTTAATGTGCCGTCTGAGCCTAGACCTGACAAGTAATCAGATGGCATAGAGAGTGAATAATCGGCTAAGCTCCAACCTAAATCTGTGCGGTTATCGGTGGTGTGTTTAGTATTAAAGCGAGAGTGGTCGCGGTATTTCAAACCAAACTTAACGTTATTAAAGACAGCGATGTCAATTGGGCGCGAAAAATCCACTTGTAGGTAAGTTTCGTCATCTTTGGCATCGTTACTGTCGTAACGTAAAAAACCTAAATCCCAGTTTTTACCATCAGCAGGATCTGCGCCGTAGCTGGTACGTACGTCCTCAACACTTGAAGTATCAAAGCTATGTACATAATTACCTTCCCAACCCACACTTCTATCAGCTTGCGAACCACCACTGCCTTCAGTATAACCAACATGCACACTAGTCAGCCATAAGTCGCCTTGATAATCGGCTTTTAAATCGTACGATTTGGTTTTGATTTCAGAGTTTCGTACTTTAGTTTCATCTAAAATGTTATTTGCGGTGGTTGATAAACCTAATGTGCCGCCAACTAGCATGGTGCCTACTTGGTCGTTTTCGATTAGCGTGGCATCTGTGTATTGCGAGCCGCCATAGCCAGGTAACCATAAGAAATTTTGATTCTCGTTATTTGCTTCTAGGGTCGAATCAAGGGCATTAAAGGTTAAATCAAGTTGCTCGGTAGGGCGGTATTGCACAGCTAAATTAATACCCGTACGAATACGTTCTTGTAAAAACATGGCTGAGCCACCGCCACCAGGGCTGTACACGTCTTTATATTCGGTGCCATCAGTTAAAGTGATATCACGCTTTGCCCAGCTCCATGATTCAATACCATCGCGGCGTAGGTTACGCTGTTGGCGAACCAATGAAATAAGCGCACCGAAAGACTCATCTTCGGTCTTAAAGTTATACATAGCCGATAGCTGTGGATCGGTTTCACCCGATATTTCACTGTGTTGCGCAAGCACTGAGCCGGCAAACTTATTGGCTTCTAAATCAAGCGGTTTACGCGTTCTTACGATAACCGTGCCACCAATAGATCCTTCATCAATATCTGCTTCCGGTGATTTATACACCTCTAAGCCAGAAACAATTTCAGACGGTAGCATGGTATAGTTAAAACCACGACTTGCAGCTGAGTTAGTCCACCAGTCGGCAGAGCCCACAGCTTGACCATTTAACAGTGTACGGTTTTGGCTTTCGCTGGTACCACGAATACTTACACGTTCACCTTCACCAAAATTACGACTTATTGAAACACCGGTAATACGTTGTAGAGATTCAGCCACGTTTTGATCAGGGAACTTACCAATGTCTTCGGCGGTAACAGCATCAACAATTGAATTGGCATAGCGTTTTGTATTTAATGATTTTACAACACTGCCACGAATACCGCGCACTTGAATAACTTCAACTTCATCAGTACTTTGGGCTTGGGCACTTTGTGCCATCATAGGTAAGCTTAACGCTGATGTCACAAGTGATGCACTGACGGCTAAATGTAGCTTTTTCATCTTTATATTTATCATTCTCGATTCCCCTTGAATCAACACTTCGTTTTGTTGTTTAACAGTATGGTTTTGATGGCAAGTATTTTACTTATAAGCACAGCCATATTTTAAAACCAATATACGCCCCCAAGTTTAATAACCACCGTTATTAGTGTGGCAATAACATGTACTAAGTTGGGTTTGTGGTTCTATTAAACGCTTTTTGATTTACCGAGTCTTGAAACTAAGTGAATAGTTGTGAAATTGATAAAGTGACTTTTTATATATTTTATTTATTATTTTATTTATTATTAATCAGTGGCTTATTTGTTTTTTATTTTATTTTAACTTTAATAAGTTAAGTTTACTTATATCAGTAGAACCAAAAGTTAGTGCCAATTCACAAGTTGTGACATTTAAGAACAGTGTAAATTTAAATAATAAACGTACTAACGGTCGGAATTAGCCAGCGACTACTTAAGTCTAAAATTAAGTGGGAGTTTAAGATTGCCCGTATCGACCCAGCTTGTGAGGAGGTTTGCACAGCGCTTAACATAGGCTAAGCGCTGGTGGGGGGTTATAAGCTCTTTTTCGGCGGGAGCGCTACATTGGCAAATATTAACCCTGCCACGAGGGACATAAATATTAAGAAGGTTTGTTGACCGATATGATCTGCAGATACAAAATCTTGCCCTTCTATTAACGAGTTTAGTCCGATATAGGTTTTGCTACCAGGTACTAATACAATCAAGCCTTGCATGGCAACAATAGAAGCCGGTGCGTTCGCGACTCGATTAAATAAGTTACTAAACACTCCCACTGAAAATGCGCCTATAAATGTACCTAAGGTATAATCTAAGTCTAAATAAATGGCTGGGCCGATACTGGTGCCATAGGCAATAAAACCAGAGGCAATTGACCACGCTGCGTGCTTTAATTTTGTTCTAAAAATAACGATTAAGCTACTACATAAAAGCAAAATTGCTAACCAAGCAGTCCATTTAGGTAACGGCTCTGGCTGGATAAAGTCGGTTTGGCCAAACATGGCAAAGCCAATTGCAATACCAATAAATGCGCCAAAGTAGAGTTTAAATAAAAGCATAAACGAGTCCATCACCCGTGCGGTACCTGACACTAAATGCCGCGCAGCAAGCTCTGCTAAGCCAAGTGCCAGTGCAAGCCCGGGTATAAACACGATAATGGCAGAGAGTACAATAAGGCGAATATTAATTTGTGCATCTATGTAAACACTAATCGCACAGGCCAGAATTGCAGAAATAATTGCCACAAGCGGCTCAAGCATATGAGCAACCCGTTTCGAACGAGCCGACCAAAGTACAAATAAATATACAATAAATGTAAGTAAGCCGGACCAGATAACGTCATTCCAGCTGGTGCCCATGAGCATTGCAAATGCGCCGCCCGAAGTGGCAAAAGCAATACCTGTTAAAAGCTTATTATAGGGGTTTGGAGCTGCAAAAATAATATCCAGTTGATGATCAACCTCTTGCAAGGTTAATTCATCGTTCAGCATTTTATTTACTAGATCATCTGTATCGGCTAATGAGCCTAAGTCGTGATCGCCTGGATCAACCCGTGCTACATGAGTGTATTCATCTTCATGACCGTCAGTCCAAATCACAAAGGTGACAGATGTAGGCGACATAACAAACGATGATTTTAAGCCAAGGTAGGTTGCCACTTCCATTAAATGTGCTTCAAGGCGGTACGCAGGCGTACCGTATTTATGAAGCATTTTGCCAAGCTTTACGATAAATTTGCGTTTTTCAGTAAACGTTGCGGTTTTCAAATGAGTTTTGAACCAAAATTTAAATTATTCAGTTAAAAAATATAGACAATACAGCTTAAATTGCCCAGTTATTTGGCGGCGATTTTAAACACAAATTTGTTCCTGTCTAGCTTTTTTTACTTGTTTTTTGCTTCTATCCATTGTGCCATATATTGAGTACTGCGCATGGTATGGTGTTTAAGCATTTGGCCGGTAAAATTACTTTCTCTGTGTTGTATTAAGTTGCTTTCAATAGCCACAATTTTATTTATTAAATTAGCTGCTAGTTGTGCTTTATCATAATGAGCGCTTAGCAGTGAATGGGCATTTTTTTGTGCGTTTAAAAACTGGAGTGGATCTTGGTAAAGTGCCACTGCTGCAGCTGCAAAACGTTGAGGATCATTTTCAATTACACCTGGCCAAGGTAATTCGCCATGCATTCCTTCACTACCAACTGTTGTGGTGAGACTGGGCGTTTGCATGATCATCGCTTCTAATAATTTACCTTTAATACCGGCACCAAAGCGCAGTGGTGATAAACAAATTCGGGCATCTTCCATAACGGTATAGGCGTCCGCTGCCCAGCCCTTAATTAAAAAGCCTGTTTTAGGGTTATTGAGTGCGGTTGCTTTGGGTGGCGGGTAAGAACCATAAATGTGCAGCTCTGCTTTTGGTAGCTGTTTTCGTATCAGTGGCCAAATTTGCTGTAAATATAATACTGCATCCCAATTTGGCGCATGACGAAAGTTGCCAATAGTCATAAAGTGTTGGCGCTCTTCAAATGTCTTGGTTTTAGCTGGCAATGCAGATAAATCGACCATAAAGGGTAAATGATGTAATAGCTGATTGTCGACTTTAAATACATCTGCAAGCAGTTGCATTTCAAAACTAGAAATAATGAGGCTTAAATCACAGCGTAAAATGGCGGCAATTTCACGCTTAGCAATATCTGAATGTAAATCACTGTGGCTAAATTCGCGATTGCCTTTGTGAGCTTCGTGGCGCGCGTTACGTAGGCATTGTAAGTCTTCTGTATCGAGAATTTTAAGGGCATTAGGACAGTGCTTATCTACGCGCCAGCCAAATTGTTCTTCCATCATAAAGCGGTCAAACATTACGATATCTGGCGCATAAGCTGTCACGTATTCATCAAAGCTACTGCAATTGAGTGCTATCACCTGACTACTAATACCGTACTCTTCTAGGTTTTCCATGTGCTCAGTTTTTTGTGCTGGGCTGGCAAACTCTACTTGCCAATTTTGTGACTTAAATGCCTTAAGCAGCGACATCATATGGGTACCAGCAGCTGAGGAATTTGGCTCAGGCCAAACATAGCCAATAACTAATACTTTTTTCATTTACTTGAATCTCTAATTTGTAAGCTTACATCTACCAAGGTGCGTACGGGGGCCGCGGTATTATTTAACAGCTCCTGTAGGGTATGGCAGGTGCGTTTGCCAATCTCATGTGCATCAATAGCCACAGTGCTTAATGAAGGCGACATAAGTTTTGAATCAGCAAGGTCGTCAAATCCGACTACTTTTATGTCTTTGCCTACGCTGAGTCCGTGTTGTCCGATAGCTTCTATGACGCCGTAAGCAATGACATCATTGAAACAAATCACTGCTTTTATATGAGGGGCTAATTTATATAGTTGGTTAAAAGCATCTCTACCGCCTTGCCGATTGGTTACTGCTTTAATGACTGGTTGGGTGTTAATGTTAAATTTTTCTAGTGCAGACAAAAAACCATTTAGGCGCTCGTGGTAGTCAGAAATATCGTCGGTACCGCCTAAAAATGCGATGTCGGTGATCCCCTGCTCAAGAATATGCGTTGTCGCTAGGTGAGTGCCTTTTTTGTTGTCAGGTAAAATAGTTGGCGCACGACTATATGGTACTTCTCGCATAATATTGATAACAGGAAAGTTATGTTGAATTAGCTCATCTAGCCATACTTGCTCAGTCCCCGGTGCCGGGCACATTATAAATGCTGCTACGTTGTACTCTTTGAGGTTTTTAACAACTTGTTGTTGGCGTTGATAGCTCTCTGCTGTATTCACCAACATAGGCAACATACCCATAGCGTATAAATGCTCTTCAAGCCCGACAGCAAGCTGAGCTGCGAACGGGTTTGTTAGGTCGTTAATAATTACCGCGACTAAGTTTGAGCGCTTGCTTCGCAGTGCGGCAGCGTCACGATTATAGACATAACCTAGCTTATCAATTGCCTGTAGTACCTTTTCTTTGCGTTTATCGCTGACTTTGTCACTTTGCGTAAGCACTAATGAGACAGTCGATTTTGATACTTCAGCTTCTTTGGCTACATCAAAAATTGTGACTTTATTGGTTTTATTTTTCATTCATCATTATACAAGAGTCAACATAATAGCTAAGTTTAACGTAAACAGACTGATAAAGTCATTAAAGCTGTGTTTTAGCTGCTATACGAATGATTTATAGGCTAATCAAGGTAAAGCCTTTATGAATGTACCGAAACATGTTTTACTTATCTAATAACAATTAAAAAGGAAAAATGATGAAGGCTTTTTCGCTTTTTTTAGCCCTTGCCGTGACATTTGGGGCCACAACCCCAACCCATGCTGAGCAAGGCTATCAAACTCCCTCTAATGATTTAGCTGCGTTAGTTGATGCTAAGCTTGCGCCAAGCAGTTATTTATCTTCGGATGGTCAATGGCTTGCGCTATTTGATCGAAAACGCATAGAGTCACTTGATGATCTAGCCAAAGAAGAGTTTAAACTTGCGGGTGTAAAGCTCAACCCTGCTAATTTTTCACGCTCTCGCGAACGCACCAAGTTTACAAGCTTGTCTTTAAAGCATATTGAAACCGGTGCTGTGGTTACTGTTACTAATTTACCTGCGGGTGTGATCCGCTCGCCGAAGTGGTCATCTGACGGACAATACCTTGCTTTTATTGTCGAGCAGCCACAGAAGGCTAATTTATGGGTGTATAACACTCAAACAAAACTGGCCCGCCAGCTTGCAGATGTTGCTTTAAACTCGGTTTTAACCAGTAGCCCTTATACATGGTTACCCGATAGCACCGCAATTGTAGCTAACGCAGCGGTGAATATTGGTAAGCCAAGGCTAACTAACGACAGCCAAAATATCGTTCCGATCATTCAGCAAAGTAAGGGTGAAAAAGCGCCAGCACGTACTTATCAGAACTTGTTGACTAGTCCGTTTGATGAGCAACAATTTAAATTTTATGGGCAAGGGCAACTAACTTATATTCCACTTAGTGGTGTAGCGCGAGCAATTGGCAAGCCGGCTTTATTTAAGTCGTTCTCTGTTTCACCTGACTCGACGAATCTACTGGTAGCCAGTATAGATGAGCCCTTTTCTTATCAAGTACCGTACAGTCGGTTTGCAACCACTTGGCAAATTCGGGGAATGCGAGGTTATACGCTAATGGAGCTGGTTAAACAGCCCCTTGCAGATAATATTCCGCAAGGTTATGACAGTGTACGAACAGGCCGTCGTGATTTTGAATGGCGAGCAGATCAAGGCGCAGAAGTCATTTGGGCCGAGGCGCAAGATGGCGGTGATATGAAAACCGATGTGCCGCATCATGATTATATTTATTCTTTACGTGCGCCTTTTAAACGAGAGCCAAAACTGTTTGCTAAAGTTGAGCGACGTTTTGCTGGCATTGAGTGGGCTAATCAAAATGTGGCTATGTTAAGAGATTGGCGCTTTAGTGATCGCCAAGTACGCACTTTTGTAATTCAACCGCGTAACGCTGATAGAAACAGAGTGTTGTTTTCACAGCGAAGCTATAATGATGCCTATAAAAATCCAGGCAGTGCAATCTATGAACGTAATGATTTAGGCAGCAGCGTCATTAAAGTGGTTGGTGGTCGTTATATTTTCTTACGCGGCAATGGTGCATCTGAGCAAGGGAATGTGCCGTTTTTAGACCAATACGATATTAAAACGAATACGACAAAACGTTTATGGCAATCTAAAGCTCCTTATTATGAACGTGTGCGTGCCATGCTTGATGATGAAGGTGAGCGATTAATCACTATCCGTGAGTCAAAAACAGAGCAGCCAAACTTTTTTATTCGTGATTTAGATGACGATACACTGACTCAGCTAACAACTTTTGAGCACCCATACCCAGCATTTAAAGGAGTTACAAAAGAGCTTGTGCGTTATAAACGTGACGATGGTGTTGAATTAACAGGCACGCTTTATTTACCCTCTGGTTATGATAAAACCCAAGGTACTTTACCTGTGCTAATGTGGGCTTACCCGCTTGAATATAAAGATAAAGCAGTTGCCTCTCAAGTACGTGAATCACCTTATGCGTTTACCTATGTTGGTTATTGGGGACCCATGCCATATCTTGCTAAAGGTATTGCGGTGTTTGATGATCCGAAAATGCCCATCGTAGGCGTAGAGGGTAAAGAGCCAAATGACCTATTTAGAAAGCAGCTAGTATCAAGTGCGCAAGCTGCTGTGAATGTTCTAGTTGAAAAAGGCATTGCCGATAAAGACAAAATTGCTATTGCAGGGCACTCGTATGGTGCATTTATGGTAGCAAATTTGTTAGCACACAGTGATTTATTTAAAACCGGTATTGCCCGAAGTGGTGCTTATAACCGTACCCTGACACCCTTTGGTTTTCAAGGTGAAGAGCGTGATTTTTGGCAAGCACAAGATGTGTATGCAGCGATGTCGCCATTTTTTCATGCTGAAAAAATTAACGAACCAATGTTAATGATCCATGGGCAAGAAGATCCAAATTCGGGTACATTCCCAATGCAAAGTGAACGTATGTACGCAGCACTTAAAGGCTTAGGTAAAGAGGCTCGCTTGGTTATGCTACCTTATGAGGCGCATGGTTATAAAGCGCGTAAGAGCTTATTGCATGTACTTTGGGAGCAAGAGCAATGGCTTGAAAAGTACTTATTAAGTGATGGAGGTACAGCTGAGTCAGCTACACCTGGTGAGTGATTTAGTCTAATTTCAATTAAAAAACGCGGTTCAATATCGCGTTTTTTGTCCCTCTTTGTAAAGTATCTTTCATAATAATGTAACTAACCTGTTACCTAGGCGCCATGTAAATGGCATCTAACTGTCAAAATTCTTCCTTATTGTAGCTGCTCTTAAAATAATAATTTTGTACTTACCAAGGAAATAAGATGAAATTAAAACCACTTGTGGGCAGTCTACTAATGCTCGGCGCTTTATCTGGCTGTGATCTCGATAATAATAATGATATGGACCCAGCACGATATCAGTTAATGCTCGAAATTACGCCGCAAAGTGCGGGTAATGTTGTGATTTCACCTGAGCGTGAAGATTACGAAGAAAATGCGATTGTTATGTTAACGGCTCAGGCTGCAGAGGGTTATGAGTTTGTATCATGGACGGGTGATATTGGCAGCGCTGATTATGACACCCCGTCGCTTACATTAACGATGGATAGTCATAAAGATATTACAGCGACATTTAGCGCTGTTGTGATGCCTGAAGAGGGTGATATTGTTATCAATGAGTTGCGCTCAACAGGTGGTGGCTATGATTATATTGAGCTTTACAATACGTCAGATGAAGCATTTACCTTTGATGCTAACTGGGCAGTAAACGATATTAAAGGTTTTTCAGAAGATAAAGAACCTGGAGTTAAAATCCCGCAAGGCACAGTCATTGAAGCCGGTGGCTTTTTAGTGATTGCAGTGGATCAAACAAGTGTACCGTTTGATGCGCCTGCGGGCACGATTGCCGCCAGTGAAGGTGACACCGATTTTGGTTTAGGTAAAGGTGATACCGCGTTACTTGTTCATAATAATGAGATTGTACAAAGCATAAACTACAATGATGGTAGCCATGTTGAAACTTGGGGCCGCTTACCAGATGGTGGTGCTTGGCATAGCCAAGATGAAGCACTAGAAGCCACTCCAGGTTCAGCCAATAAACTTCCTGATGTGGTCGAGGGAGCAACGGCTGCAGATATCGTAATTAACGAAGTGGTGTCAAAAGGCCGTGATGACGCCGATTTCGATTACGTCGAACTTTACAACAAATCATCAGAACCATTTGTATTTAGTGAAAATGAGTGGGAATTAGTTGATTTAGACCGTGAGGCCAATAACGAAGCGGGCATGACCATTCCTGCCGGTACTGAAATCCCTGGGCATGGTTTTATTGTGCTAATACCGGACATGGTCGAAGGGGCTGCGCTACCAAATGGTGCGCCTGCAAATGCAATATTTAACAATAATGAAGACTTTGGGTTAGGTAAAGGCGAAACAATTAAGCTTAAATACCAAGGTGAAGTACATGAGCAGGTAAGCTACGGCGATTTCCATGTAAACAGTTATGGTCGCTTCCCTGATGGTATGGACTTTATTGATTTAGATGAAGGTAATGCACCACAGCTTTATGCCAGCCCAGGTCGTAAAAATTTTGCCACACCAGCCACTGTTGCTACGGCAACGACTCTTAACTTTACCGCGTTTAATAACCAAGAAGTTGAGCTGGAAAGCAAAGGGTTCCGTGTGTTTGGTAAAGATGCTGATTTAGCCACCGACGTGGAGCCTGAGTACATTGCAGTATCAGCAGATTCAGCAACAGCTTGGGTGTCATTACAAGAAAATAATGGCCTTGCGAAAGTTGATTTAGTGGGCATGAGCATTACTGATATCTTTGCGCTAGGTCTTAAAGATTACGGTGTAGTTGGCAACGAAATTGATGCCAGTGATAAAGATGATGTAATTAACTTACAAACACGTGCAAATGTGGTTGGTATGTATCAACCAGACGGTATCGCAACGTTTGCACAAGACGGCACTCACTACGTATTGACCGCAAATGAAGGGGACGTGCGCGATTGGTTCACTAACTTTGAAGAAGGTGAGAAAGTTGCTGACGTGATACTCGACGGTTCAGTTTTCACCGATGCCTCTATGCTACAAACCGATGCTGAATTGGGTCGTTTATTAGTTTCGCAATATGTTGATTCTGATAGTGCAGCTTCAAGTCATAATAAATTACATAGTTTTGGTGCTCGTTCATTCTCTATTTACAATGGTGATACCGGTGAGCAAGTCTTTGATAGTGGATCATCATTAGCGATTGAAGCGCAAAAAGCGGGTGTGTATCCAGATGACCGCAGTGATGCGAAAGGCACTGAGCCAGAAAGTATAACAACGGGGATGGTCGGTGATAAGCGTTATGCCTTTATTGCGCTTGAGCGTGCTGATGCGGTTGCTGTTTATGATATTACAGACGTGAATGCGGTATCATTTGTACAAATGCTGGTAACACAAGATGATGATGCACCAGAGGGGGTTCTATTTATAGCGGCTGCGCAAAGCCCTACAGGTAACTCGCAACTTGTGGTATCAAACGAAGACAGCGGCAATATTACTGTTTATTCTGAAAACAGCGAAGGTAAGTTTGATTTTACATCACGTTTATTACTGGAAGGTGGTGAAGGTGCTGCAGAAATTACAGCTTATGATGAACTAACTAAACGCTTATTTGTAGTTAATAACGGCAGTTTACTTAGTGCACCGCGTATTGAAGTGGTTGATTTTGCTAATCCGGCCACCATTGCTACTTTAGCTACCATCGATATCAGCTACTATGGTGCGGGTGTAAATTCAGTGGCAGTATCAAGCGGAAAACTTGCCGCTGCGATCGAGTCAGGCGTGAAAACGGATACTGGCGTTGTTGCTATGTTTAACACCAGTAGTTATGAGCTTGAAATGATAGCTGCAGTCGGAGCGCTGCCAGACATGGTAACGTTCAGTCCAGATGGTAAATTAATCATCACCGCCGATGAAGGCGAACCGAGTGAAGATTACAAGATTGATCCTCTTGGTTCCGTATCGATAATTGAGTTAAAACCAGTAAATTAATTTTTACTGGCTTTTACTAACGAAAGAGCCGCAAAACTTGCTTTTAATAAGGCAATTGCGGCTTTCGTTTTCGCAGCTAAAATATCCCGCGCAGGCGTGACTGCAAACACACTGTAATGGGGGAGTTGCCAATCGGTACACAAAGGTTTTAATTCACCTGAATGTAATAAACTACGCACTTCCGGCTCGGGTAAAATGGCGTAGCCAACACCATCACATACTAGTTGAATGATGCTTTGCATATTGTTTACGGTGATCCGTGCTGCGGGCAATGTAACGCTTTGTTTAGTTGCTTTATGTGTCAGCGCATATTCAGCGCTTATGTGTGCAATGCGTGGCATTTTTGTTAATTGCTCAATATCGTTACTGATCTCATTGGCTAACAGGTGGCTGTGGTGCACACATAACACTAAAGGCCAGTCAACTAAGTGCCTTGCGATTAAGTTCGAGTCTTGCAAAGGGCCAATCGCAATGGCTAAATCAGCGCCGGCTTTTATCATATCAATAGGTTCGTCAGACAAGCTGAGTTGAATATCAATATCCTCGTATTGGCTGATTAATTGCTGTAGTGGTGCACTTAACAGCCCGCCGCCAAAGCCCACCGGTGCCACTAACTTTAATCGGCCACTGGGGTTATTTTGTAAGTGCTGTAACTGCTGCGACGCAGATTCACTCAGGGCCAGCATCTTGATACAGCTTTGATAATACAGCTCGCCTGCTTCGGTGAGTGTGAGCACCCGCGGACTGCGATTGAACAAGCTTAAACCTAACTCATGCTCAAGTTGCTTTATTTGTTGGCTTACAGCAGAGGTGGTCATCATTAACTCTTGTGCTGCACTACTCATATTCCCTGTTTCCACTGTGCGTGCGAACACATTGAGCGCCTTTAGTAATTTCCCATTCATAACTTTAAGTCCTGCTTAACATAGCTTTAAGAATTCACACGTTGAGAACGAGGGAACTTCTGATTAATATCGCAAACGCTAATTATTATCATTTATAAGACAGAAGTCACGGAGAATCATCATGAATACGGTAAGCCGTAAATTTATACCGTTAACTGCAGCAATTTTAAGCGCTTTGAGTGTGTCAGCCCATGCGGATGATGCAAAGCAAGATATGGAAGTGATTGTGGTATCAGCATCTGGCAGTGAACAAATGCTCAAAGAGGCACCAGCCAGTATTAGCGTGATAGACAGAGTACAGCTCGAGAAACGTTTTTATCGAGATTTAACCGATGCATTAACCGACGTGCCCGGTGTTGTTGTCACTGGCGGCGGCGATAGAAAAGACATTAGTCTGCGCGGCATGGCGAGTCAATATACCTTAATTCTAATTGATGGGCAGCGGCAGACATCTCGCGAAACTCGCCCAAACAGTGATGGACCGGGTGTCGAAGGTGCATGGACACCCCCGATCTCCGCAATTGAACGCATTGAGGTTATTCGCGGTCCGATGTCATCGCTTTATGGCTCTGATGCTATTGGTGGGGTGATCAATATTATTACCCGTAAAACACCAGAGCAATGGTATGGCGAAGTACGCCTTGATAGCACAATTCAAGAGCGTAATGAGTCGGGTAATATTAATCAAGGTAGCTTTTTTACTGCGGGCGGCTTAATTCCTGAGTTACTCGGTGTGCAGTTCTCTGGGCAATTTTCCAAACGAGATGAAGATGATTTTCCGACAGGTTATAGAGGCAAAGAGCAAAGCAACCTTAAGGC
Source organism: Pseudoalteromonas sp. APC 3893 (assembly GCF_030408095.1). Classification (NCBI taxonomy): domain Bacteria; kingdom Pseudomonadati; phylum Pseudomonadota; class Gammaproteobacteria; order Alteromonadales; family Pseudoalteromonadaceae; genus Pseudoalteromonas; species Pseudoalteromonas sp. APC 3893. The sequence continues at coordinate 79,266 of NZ_JASDCD010000014.1, read as the reverse complement.
TAAATTTATTTTAACCCCTACAGATAACCATGAAATTATGCTTGAGCTGGGCACTGGGAATCAAACCATTGATGCTACTTTAGGTAAAACGATAGAGCCACTCGCTCCTGGTGAATCTTGTGGGCGCCGTGGTTGTCCAGAATCATCAACGAGCGAATATGAACAACAAACATTTTCACTCAGTCATAATGGCTTTTACGATTTTGGCTCTTCTCGTAGCTACTTAAAATACGATAAGTTCGACAACACCTCCCGTGAAATGTTTGTTGAAAACACCGACGTGCAAACTAGCTGGACCTTGCCAGTTATTAGCGATCATAATGCTACGGTAGGCGCGGCGTATTTAAAAGAACTACTGGATGATTACACCAGCAATAAAATTAGTGACTTAACACACATTGAGAATGAACAGTGGTCTATCTTTGCAGAAGATGAATGGAGTGCTACTAAAACATTTAAGTTAACGACAGGACTTAGATACGATCACGATGGTAACTTCGCTGGCCATTGGAGTCCTCGCTTATATGGCGTTTATTCAGCAACTAATGATTTCACAATTAAAGGTGGTATCTCAACAGGCTACAGAGCGCCAAATATTCGTCAATCAACGCCAGATTGGGGGCAAGTAAGTCGAGGTGGTAATATTTATGGTAATGCGGATTTAAGCCCAGAAAAGTCCGTTAACTATGAAATGGGGGTTTACTATGATGTTAGCCGCGATCTCAATGTCTCAAGTACCGTGTTTTATAATCAGTTTGATGACAAAATTACCCGTATTGCTTGCCCGTTAACACAATGCACCGATGGTCCAAATCAGTTTGGCTCAATGCCAACGACATATATAAATGTTGATGAAGCGGTTACGCAAGGCTTTGAATTTACGCTGTCGTATGACATCAGCAGTGATATCGACGTCAGGGCAAATTACACTTACACCGATTCCGAGCAAAAATCGGGTAAGTACAAAGGCAGCCCGTTAAATCAGTTACCTAAACATATATTGCAAACGTCCTTAAATTGGCAACCGAGCGATACATTTGGCAGCTGGTTACGTGTGCATTATCGCGGTGAAGAAAGCCAACCAACAACCGGGCCATCGCAAAGTAGCCTTATTGCACCGGATTATACTTTGGCGGATATCGGTGGTAACTATAGCTTAACCAACAGGGTAAAGCTTGGCTTTGGTGTGTATAACATTTTCGATAAAGCCATCACTGAGGATGAGTACGGTTATGTTGAAGACGGCCGCCGTTATTGGGCGTCACTGAGCTGGGAGTTTTAAGTAATTTAACATAAACAAGGCCTCAATTGAGGCCTTGTTTAGTTCGAGTGAATGCTTATTTACAGTGCAACTTTCGTTTTGATAGTAAATAATAAGCGATAGGTACAAAATAAAATGACAGCATAGTAGTTAGCACTGTACCGCCAGCAATCGCGATTGCAAACGGTGGCCAAAAGCCTCCACCGGCTAAAATCAGCGGTAAAAAGCCACCCACCGTAGTAATAGTTGTTGAACTGATATGGCGAGAGCAAGTCATGACCGCGGCAATGATCTTGTTTTTATCGGTTAAAGCACTGGTTGCGTTAAGTTCGGATAAAATAACGATCGCAGCGTTAATTGCCAGCCCCATTAAACCTAATAAGCCGATGATCACGGTAAAACCGAAAGGGTAGTCTGCAATGTATACACTTAATAAGCCAAGCATCGCCGCTTGCAAGGCGTTGACTAAAATTAATGCTGTGGTAGTAAACGAATTAAATGACATCACCAGTACGGTGATCAATAGATTGGAAACTATGCCACGCACTTGGCCATGCAAAAGCCGACGACCTTCCGCCGGCAGAATACGTTGCAGATTGCGTAATGCGATTTATTAAAATGTATCGCTAAGACTTTTGACCAACCACTTACTGCAAAATAAAGTCATCTATAGGCTGCTTAGTGAGTTTACCTATTTGCATAAAGGTAAAAATAATCGCGCCTACGAGTAACACCATCGTTGGTGCAACAATGACCGGATAACTTAACCATGTCATACGACCCAGCTCTTCGGCATAGGCGGTAGTTCCCGGCATACTGACTACAATGGCTTTTGCTAAAAAGTAATTTAAGGTTGCTGATAAAAAGAATGCACTGGCGACAATAAACCCAGCTAAACGCATTTTTGCATCAAATACGGCGGTGTTGTTTTGTTGCGCTAGTGACTGAGTTAGTTTTTCTATGTCTAACAACTCAGGGTTAATTAATAACTTGCGGATGAGCGGGTAGGGAGTGTACTGGCTGATCAACACAATAATGCCAATAATTCCAGGCACCATAGCTTCTTTTATCGCAATGTACTGTGGGTCAAGCTCAAATAAACTAATACCGCCAGTAAGTAGTACACTGATAATTCCCAAAATAGAGAAAAAGTTAACTTTGCCGGATTGCTTTAGCTCCCATAAACCAAATAATAGTGGAAAAGCCAAGGCTACAACAACAGCCCAAACGGGACCTAGTGTGTCAGGAGTACTAAAACGGCTTAAAATTACCGCAGGTAAAATAATATTAAAAATAAGATTACTGAAAAAATTACTTTTCTTTTTAGGTGCTGTCATTGCTTACATTTAATTAGAATAATATTGCGTAAGTATATACTTAAGCAGACCTAAGATACACACCGCTTGCTGTGTCAGTTATAAGGCCGCAGAAATTTCATCAAAATGCTGTTTTAAAATATCAATCGCGATAGTTGTCTTAGCGGCTAAGATATCCCGCTTTGGTGTCATTGCGAGTACGTCGTATTTGGGCAACTGCCATTGTGGGCTCACTTCAATTAATTCACCATTGTCTAATAAAGTTTTCACTTCCGGTTTGGGCAAAATAGCGTAGCCTACACCATCACACACTAGCTGAATGATACTGTGCATGTTATTCACTTTAATACGGGGTTTGGGTAACTGAACGGTTTGTTAATCTTGCTTGTGGCTAAGTGGAAACTCTGCTGAACTATGGGCAATACGGGTGTAATTAGTTAGCTGCCAGGGCGCAAGTAAAGAATTAGTGGCTAATTCGTGGTTTTTAGATACACATAACGTGAGTGGCCAACTAGCAAGAAGCCGAGCGACAAGGTTTGTTTCATCTAACGGGCCAATGGCAATGGCTAAATCAGCCCCTGACTTTATCATATCTACAGCTTCATCTGATAAACTCAGTTGCACATCGAAATCTGGATATTGATCCGTTAATTGTTTTAATGGCTTACTTAAAATCCCACCACCGAAACCTACCGGAGCAACAAGCTTTAATTGGCCACTTGGCCTATTTTGTAATAGCTGTAGTTTTTCACTCGTTTGTTGTGCTGCACTGAGGATGGCTAAACAGCTTTGATAATGGAGTTCACCAGCTTCTGTTAGAGTTAAATCACGAGGACTACGGTTAAATAAGCTTAAATTTATTTCACGCTCAATTTGTTTAATTTGTTGACTGACTGCTGACGTGGTCATAGCAAGTTCTTGAGCTGCTTTACTCATACTGCCAGTTTCAACAATTCTGACAAAGATACTCAATGAGCGAAATAGTTTAGGATTCATCTAGCGTCGTCTTATTAAGTGTTAAAAAGTTACAAGTAAGGGGGAGGGTATATAGCATCAAACAGTTATAGTAATTATTACATTAAATAACGGCATGTCACACAGATAATGAAGAAAAAGAGATATTAGCCTAATGAGGCCTCATGGTGAGGCCTCATGGTGAGGCCTCAAAAGTTTTCAGAAGTTAAAACTGATATGTAAGTGATAAACTTGCGTTAGCAGGTGCACCATAAAAGCCAACAGTTTGTAGGCTGTTTATGTACTTTTCATCAGTGATATTATTCACATTTGCTTGCACGGCTAGTTGTTCCGTAATGCCCCAACGAGCAAACGCGTTAAGTAACAAATAGCTGCTTTGTTTTACGTTGTAATCCGTACTTTCGATTTTTGACTGCCAGCGGCCACCAAAACCTACGTTTAAGTTATTTAATAGAGCATAATTTACAGAAAAGCCAAATACATCACGTGGTGCCCATTTGTTGGTGTCGTTACCATCTTTATCAGTAACATCAAGTTTAGTATAGGAAGCAACAATGTTTAATTGGTCTGTAATATTACCAACGGCTTCAAACTCATAACCTTTAGATTCAACTGACACACCTTCGTAATAATAGATACCAGCTGATGTGGTCCCGGCATATTGGGCAAAGTTTTCTTGCTCAGCTGTAAATATCGCAAACGACGTCATGAGTGAATTATCAAGCCACTGCACTTTTACACCGGTCTCAAAGTTTTTACCCTTTGTTGGGTCCAAGTATTGGCCATCAAAATCAGTTTGCTCTTGTGGTTGATAAATATCAGAGTAACTAGCGTATAAGTTAATGTCATCATGTACTTTATACGTTAAACCAACATATGGGCTAGTTTCGCTTTCTTCGTTTAAAATATCTGCGCCGGCATTATTTCCTGAACGTTTAAATTTGATGGAGTTAAAACCTGCAACAGCAAATAATGAATCAGTTAAGTTAATTTTTGCAGAGCCAAAGTAACGAGTTAATTTTTGATCAATATCTGAGTACTCTGCTTTTGGCAACCAGTCAGGTTCAGGGATGGCATCTAGCTCATATGGAAATGCAGGAGTCGGGCCATACGCTTGAGTATTAGCAAAATCAAAACCATATTGATACATTAGATCATTACTTTTAGCTACGCTTACACCAAAATTTGCTTCATGCTCGCGGTCGAATAATTCAAATGCACCAAATGCTTTGATTTCATATATATCAGAGTCAACTTCACTGTCGTATCTACCAGGCCAACCAGATAAACCTAAGTTTGTGTCTTTATCAATTGCGCCACTGGCGTAAAAGAGTTTGTCTTGCTCTTCAAAAGAGCGATAGTTATAGCTTGCTTGAACCTGCCATGAGTTAGCAAAAATATAATTGTACTCAATAAATGCTGAGCTATTAACAGTATCCCACATCGTCCAGTCTTGAGTTGTGGTGTCACTTACATCCCACTCTGCCTGCGTTCCATCAGTGTAATTATAAACTAGGCCGCCCCAAGTATTGCCATCGGTGTCGGCATCCTGGTATGAGTAACCGAGTGTTATCGTTGCGTTATCTGTTAATTGCCCGTCAACAATGGCAGAGAAAAACTCACGACTATTTTCAAGTCCATCTAAATAAGACGCTTTATCTTCAGCGGCAGCGACAAATCTCGCAGCCCAACTGCCAGACTCTGTCAATAATACAGAGTAATCTGCTTGGACACGTTTAAAGTCCCATGAGCCGATTGCAACGCCTACTTCACCACCATTTTCATTTTTTGGTCTTTTACGAACATAATTAAGTGTTGCAGATGCATTACCAACACCGGTTAATAAACCGTTTGCACCACGGATGACTTCAATGTTTTCGTAACCATATGCTTCCATTGCACCCGTTACTATGCCCCAATCATTAGGTAAGCCTACGCCATCAACTTGTGTACTTTTAATTTCGAAACCACGAGCTGTATAGTTGGTACGATTTGTTTCCCACTCTTCAACATTTATACCTGGTGCGAGTCGTAAGGCATCATTGATGCTAAAAGCAGCGTAATCTTTTAATTGTTCAGCTGAAATAATACTGATCGATTGTGGCGTTTCATCAATCTCAAGCGCTAAACCCGTCGCACCTTCAGAAATTCGATTTTGGCGCACACCGACAATTTCTAGTGTTTCAATGCTTGTGTCCTCGGCTGTTGGCTCTTCCTGTGCAATACTCATATGTGGGGCTAGCGCATAAATAACTGCTGCAGCAACGGGAAAGTGGCTAAATTTCATTCGGTTCTCCAAGTAATAGAGTAGATTGTATATTGTTGTGATTTTTGCATAATTAAACTGCCGACACATTAACACAATTGATATGAGTTATCATTACGATTATTGGTTTTTGTGAGATACATTTTCTAAATTACGGGGGAAATGAAGGCCCTCATACAACAATTTGAAGGCCTTAGTAGGTAAAATACTAGTTGTTTTTAGGTTTACCCAATATAAAGGCTGTAAGCAAACCAAAAAGTAGCCCTGAGGTAATTGTAACAAAAACGCCTGCAATATTGCCGTAAATGGTGATAAAGCAAATCAGCGCAAGCACAAATGTAGCTAGACTTAGCAGACGTTGAGCTTTAGTTGCATTTCTAAGCAATAAGCTAGTTGCAACTAATAGTAGACAGCCAAGAGTTAAGTAAAAATATGTCATACAGTTACTCCCTGTGCGTTAGCGTATTCGGTTAATTTAAATTGCTTAGCGTTAATGCGTTGAGCAGCAAATATAATCAAGACGCCGATGGTTAAAAAACTGATATCGACCACTGTTACTAAAAGGTTATTGAGTATAAAAGCATGACTTGATGAGAATATAAGGTTAAGAGGTAATACCGCTATGCAGGCGATACCAGTTAAGGTCATTGTGACGTTTAAATAGCGATGATAATTAAATGGCAAAATAGCCAGTAAACTCCAAGCAAGCCAAGAATAGAAGAATAATGGGCCAAAGTAATCGTTATGCATTTGCACTGGTACAAAGTTGTTAAGTAGTACTTGTGCTGGAAATAAAAGAGCAGTTGCTAAAACAAGGCCGCCGCAGCTGCCAATAATAACTCTATTCCAGCGTTGATAAGCAACCTGAGTTAATGTTGGATTGCTGCCCCGGCTGCGTTTGGCAAGCCACATCATCATGCCTGAAAGCGGTAATAATGCCGTTGTTAAGCCTAATAAAGCCCAAATCAGTTTGACAAAGATGCCTGCAAAGTTACCAAAATGCAGTGGGAAAAGCAGCTCTAACACTTTAATTGCAGGGCCTGGGATATCACCAAAGCTACTCATTGACTTACTAAATTCGCCATTGCCATGGTATTGCAGCAATTGAGATGCAACAGCTTCACCACCAATCAAACGTAGGTACACTTCAGCACTGGCGTCGTTATGCGCCATTATGGTTAAGTCGATGACTTTTGCTTTTGGAAAACGGCTTTGCGCATCAGTTAGAATTGTGGTGATATCGGTCGCCTGATATTGATTGGTTACGATAGGTTCGGGCATTGCGGTAAACTTTTCTACCAATTTATCTTGATCGCCACCAAAGCTGACAAAAGCTGCTGCGGGAAGTAAAATGATGGTTGCTAAACCTAAAAATGCACCGGTAAAGCCAATAACACCATGAAATAAACTGCCCCAAATCCCCATGATTTTATGGGCGTCATTAACGACTACATCAAGCTCTTTTTTACGTCTAAAGGTAAAGAGTTCTTTAATCAATTGGCGATGAATAAATAACCCTGTGATTGTCGATACCAGTAAGGTTAAACCTAAAAAGCCAGTAAGTATTAATCCAATAGGGCGGCCTAAATGTAAGTCAGCATGAAAATGACCAATAAAAGAAGGAGCATCGGTTTTACGGTGCTCGTAAAAATAGCCCGCTGCACCATAGTACTCGTTTACTAATTCAAAGTTACGCGGATCGAATTGATAGGCGTATGCTGCTTCTTCATCGTAGTTTTCATCACCGTCATGAGATTCAAATAAAATAGTCAGAAGGTGAGTATTATGGCCGGTGGGTAAATAAACGTGAATGTTCTCGCCAAACTCTTGAGGGACTTGTTGATGATAGCGATTAATTAACTCAGTGACCTTTTCACTGGGTACGGAGTTTAATTGATGTAATTCAGGGTTGGCCCAAATTTTTAGCTCCGGGCGGCTAAGTACAGCCAGGGCGCCTGTAAAGCACACCACAAAAAGTAAAATACCGGTAACTATTCCTACCCAACTATGCAGTAAAAATAATTTTTTTAATGAGATTGATTTCATCCTTGTGCCCCTGATAACGCCATGAAGCTTAATCCAGCATGGCTTAAAATTATTAACAGCATCACCACACATGGCTGCCATGCTTTTTCAGCCATATAGGCATAGATAAATAATCCAGCCCAAATAAAAGGGAATAACATGATGGGTATTAGTATTTGTTCTTCCATGGCAAACGGTAAGTAAGTTGTCATGCCAGGGATCATGACAACAGCTGTAACTAATGCCAATAAACAAGCCATTAAATGGCGCCGTTTAGTGGCTGTGAAAGTATTTTTTTTATTCATTATAACTTGCCCCAATAGGTGACAGCCTCATGGCTATCACCTAATTAATTGCTTTTAGAAATTAACCTCAAAACGTACGCTTGCTGTACGTGGAGAGCTAAGTGTTTGATTACCAAAACCAGCCGGTGCAAGCGCGATATATTCCTCATCAAGTAGATTATCTATCAAGGCATAAACCCCGTAGTTGCTCCACTGATAACCAACACGCGAGTTAACTAACCAATATGCATCATTACGGGGTTCAAGAGCAGTTGCTAAGCGTTGTGAACTACCTGTATAGCTAGCATTAATATTAGCGATGAAACCATCAGCATTAGCGTAATCTAAGCCAATCAAAGCGGTCCACTCTGGGGCGCCTTCAAATGAGTAGCCACTGTAATCCTGTTCTTCACCATTAAAGCTTGCACTAAATTCATCAAACTTAGTTTTAGAATAACCAATACCACCATATAAATTAGTTGAAGGGGTTAGCTCGTAGCTAATTTCAGTTTCAAAACCTTGAACGTGTGACTCACCAACATTGCGGGTTTCACGGTCATATTGATTCCCTGATAAGTAGACGGATACCTGTTGATCAGTCCAATCAAGATAGAACATGTTGGCATTGATAACGAGTTTTTGGTCTAGCCAAACAGAGCGAAAAGCGAGTTCGTAATTCCAAGTGTATTCAGGGTCGAAAGTAAAAGGTGTCGCTTGTGCTATGTTGGTACCAACTCCCCCTGAACGATAGCCTTTTTGAATGGTGAAGCTCGTTGATACGTCCTGGTTGAAGCGATAGGTTGTGCCAACTTTAGGTAACCATGCATCAAATTTTGCATCTTCAACAGGTTCGTCACCTGATGCACCATCCGCCATAGCGTATAATTGCATGTTAATCCCAGCAATTAGTTGTGCAAGCATAGGATCAGCAGCAAAGCTTTCAGGCTGTGGTAGGGCGTTTTGTGTCTGCTCCGTGATGTAAATATCGGCATTAGTACCGTTCGCTTGCTCTTCTTTATCGTAGCGCAGGCCTGCAAAAATATCCCAAGCGTCGTTTATTTCATAGGTAAAATCTGCAAACAAGGCTTTAGTCTTTACCTTTTGCGTAAAATCAGAGCTTTGCCCAATATAAACAGGATCTGCGCCAGTGTAGAACTGTAAAACTTGATCCGCTAAAGCGCCAGATAAGCCTAAACCACCGTATTGCGCAGGTGCCGTTAATAATGAACGTACACCCAGTTGTTCAAATGTGATCCCGCGCTCACCGCCGCTGCTATCAAATACATCTAAATCTGAATAATAAACGCCAATAAGGCCTGAGAGTTTTTCGCCCTCATAGGTAAAACGCACCTCTTGGGTAGTGGTTTTATCAGTACGCGTATCTGTCAGAATAGATTTAGGTTCTTGCATGCTTGCATCGCCATCCCACTCATAGCCATATACAGCGTCTGAATAAGTTGAGATTGAAGAGAATGACCACTCATCAGAGATATCATAATCAAGGTTTAGTATGTATAAATCAGCCTCTGTGGATTCAAAGGTAGGGGAATCTAAATAGACAAAACGATCATCATAAATATTATTGATTGGGTAATTTTCATGGCCGCTTTGTTCCATTACCCAATCAACGCCTTTTTCGTTTTCACTGTGCATAAAGCTTAGTTGGGCTTCAAATTCTGGTAGAGCTGAAGGGGTATAGCGTAATTTTGCGCGATAAAATTCATTGTTATCAAAGTCAGACTCTTCACCGCTAGCCACATTTGTGTTGTAGCCGTCAAAGTCACGTTGCTCAGCACTTACCCGAAATGCGAGTTCGTCTTCAATTAACCCACCGCCAAATGCTACGGCCGCTTCTTTTGTGCCGTATTCACCCATGCCAACACGGCCTTTAAAATTATATTCTTGTACAGCATCACGGGTTTTCATTACCACAGCACCGGCAAGTGAGTTACGCCCTTGTAAAGTCGATTGTGGACCACGTAGTATTTCGACTTGGCTTATATCCCATGTTGAAAAAGCCCCTTGTTGCATAATACGATACGGCACTGGCGCACCATCTACATAAACACTAGCAAGCCCACCCGTTCCACCATCAGTTACACCAAATGCATCAATACCGCGAATATTAAAACCTGAACCATCAGTACCTGATGCATTTGGTGTGCGTGCTAGTACGTCGTAAAAGTCATTCAGGTTTTCTCGCTCAATCGTTTGGCTTGTAATAACCGCCACACTAGCGGGGGTTTCTTGTAATGTTCGGTCTATCTTTTGGCCTTTAACCATGATTTTTTCGATGGCTGAATCATCAGCAACAGCTAAATTGGCGAGAGAAGAGGCAATAGTCAGTGCAATAGTTGATTTGGTGAGCATACGCATTAGCGGCTGTAGTCCTTTTGGTAACTGTAAATGATAATAGTTGTTATTATATATTGATGTATTTTTATTAACAATCGTTAATAGAGTAATTGCTAAATAAATTATTTAACGGGTAAATTACAATGCACTGTTTTAATTTATTCTAACTACAAAGATAAAGACGGAATAAATTGCTTTATTAAATTGGCTACATTATTGTTTAGGTAGGATAAAAATATTACCTTTATCAGCTAAATATTGAGCTTATAATTTGAGCATTAAGGAACTACAATTTGAATTTTCTGAGAAGCTTTCATGACATCGTTTCAGATCAAACACAAAATTTTGATGGCAAAGTTGATAGGCTTCTTAAATTTGGACTTGATGTTTTTGACTTAGAGATTGCGATTGTAAGTAAGGTTATTGACGGTAGCTACCTTGTTAAGCACGTTATTACACCTGATGATTCATTACCTGTAGGTACTACCTTCGATTTAGAGGGCACTTATTGTATCCATACATTAGCAGCAGGTAGTGCTGTTGCTTTTAATCAAGCCTCAACTAGTAGTGTGGCGAGTCACCCTTGTTACTTAAATTTTAAATTAGAGTCTTATATTGGCGCTCCAATTAAAGTTGGTGAAGAAATATATGGAACTGTTAATTTCTCTGCAGCCAAAGCCTCGTCTCCATTTTCAAGTCAAGCTTACGACTATGTCGAACTTTTTGCACAATGGTTAGGTGTAGAAGAAGCCCGCAAGCGAGCTACAGAGCAATTAATAAAAAATAACAGTACTTTATTAAAACTAGAAAATGTAGCAAAAATTGGCACATGGGAAGTGGATTTACTGTTAGATAAAGTAACATGGAGCGAACAAACTCGGCGTATTTATCAAGTATCTTCGTCATATCAACCAGATTTAGAATCTGCGATTGAATTTTTTAGAGCAGGAAAAAGTCGTGACAGTATTACTAATGCTGTTCAGACCGCCATTGAGAGTGGGAACAAATGGGACCTAGAATTACAATTAATTACTGCAAATAATCAAAATATATGGGTTTCAACGTTTGGGGAAGCAGAATTCGTTGACGATAAATGTGTACGTTTATTTGGCACATTGCAAGATATTACCGAATCTGTTGAACTACGCGAAGAGCTAAAAAATAAAAAAGCGCTTGCAGAACGAATGCTTGAAGACAGAAGTATGTTACTTGCAAAAATTAGCCATGAGTTACGCACGCCGCTTAACGGCATTACAGGTATGTTAACCACATTACTGGATGAACAAAATGAAGAGCGCCGAGTTGAAAAATTAAAAGTCGCTTTAAGAAGTGCAGATATATTACTTAGCATTATTAACGAAGTGCTGGATTTCTCAAAAATCAATCATGGTGAGCTCAAACTAGAGCCCAATCACTTCTTGCTAAAAACAATCTTTGTGGATTTAGCGTCACTGTACTTACCCCTATTTAAAGACAAAAACGTTTATTTTCAATCATCTATAAATATTGACGATCACTGTTGGGCTTATTGTGATAATGCGCGATTGAGCCAAATTTTGTCTAATCTATTAAGTAATGCGCTTAAATTCACAGAGCGTGGTGGAGTACAATTCACTGTGAACTCTAGCGTCCAAGCGTCGAAAATAATGTTGGATATAGTGGTTTCGGATAGTGGCCGTGGCATGACTGAAGATTTTTTAGAGTCATTATTCTCACCTTTTACACAAGAAGTTGATGCAACGAAAAGCGTTGGTGGAACGGGGTTGGGGTTGGCAATAGTAAAAGAACTGGTCGATTATATGCATGGCACCATTGCTGTAGAGAGCACCTTAAATAAAGGGACTACTTTTAATATTCAACTACCTTTAGAAATAGGGACTGTTCAGGTTGAGTATTTTGAGCGAAATAAACTTGCTGTTAGTATTGATGACTTATCCGTGTTAGTGGTGGATGATAATCAAATTAATCGGTTAGTACTTGAGGCATCACTTGATAAACTCAATATAAAAGCAGATTTTGCTGTTGATGGCCAAGATGCCATCTTTAAATGTGAGCAAAAGAAATATAATCTCATCTTTATGGATTGTGTTATGCCTCAGCTGAATGGTTTAGAAGCGACTAAGATCCTACGAGATACAAAGTTAAGTCCAATTGGTGACACTTTAATAGTTGCATTAACTGCCAATACTTCAGCCACTGATAAAGTCGCATGTAAAGAAGCTGGCATGGATATGTTTATTTCAAAGCCGTTTAAACTACACTCTATTGAAGAAGCTGTAATTCGTGTTTCTGAACAGTTAGCAAGTAAAAGCTAACATACAAGTATTCCCCCTTAAAAGCAGGCTTTATGATTAAAAATGATTTAGTGAGTCTGACTGATGTTCTCGAACTGATGCTCGATGCTGTTTGTATTGTTGATAAGCAAGGACATTTTCTGTTTGTAAGCGCGGCATTTGAAACGATATTTGGTTATCCTGTGGCAGACGTTATTGGTCGATCCATGATTGATTTTGTGTACCATGAAGACAAAGATATCACCCTTGAGACTGTCGAGGTATTATTATCAGGTACTGCAAAACCACGTTTTGAGAATCGTTGGGTGCGAAAAGATGGTGGCATTGTACATATTCTATGGTCCGTATGTTGGTCAGAACAACATCAGGTACGAATAGCGGTTGCGCATGATATTACTGAGCGCAAAGAGATGGAAAAACAGCTGCATTATTTAGTTGGCCATGATCCACTCACTGAATTACCTAACCGAGTGTTGTTGTTAGACCGTTTACGCACTAGCTTATTTAAAGCTGAACGTGATCTCGCTTCGTTAGCAGTATTATTTATTGATATTGATGGCTTTAAAGATGTTAATGATAATTTTGGTCATATTATAGGCGATCAGTTGCTTGCAGCAATTGCACAACGTTTATTATTGACCGTTCGTAAGTCAGATACTGTCGGTCGACTCGGTGGTGATGAGTTTTTGGTTTTAATATATGGAATAAAACATCATAAAAAATGTCAGCAGTTAGCAGAAAAAATTCGCCTAGCCTGTAGTCAGCCCTTTGTGATTGCAGGTCATACTTTAAATATTTCAAGCAGTATAGGCATGGCAATTTATCCAGATAAACGCTGTAACGACCAGCAATTAATTCAATATGCAGATAATGCCATGTATAAAGCTAAAAAAGCGGGTGGCAACCAAGTAATAACCGCATAATTTGATGTTACTAAATAATTGATTTGGTCAATTTTAATGAGTAAATTGACCTAGCAACTACTGAAAACATTTTAATTTTTACTTCAACGACTTCCTTTGGTTTCGTATTAGCTGTACCGATCATTAACTTCGCGTACATTTACTTACTACATTACAAAAGTGAAATATGAACCGTATTCACTTAATGGTAGAGAAACTGACTTCTAGTGGTAATACCGTTCATGATGAGGTAGATGATATTGCCAAATTAAATAACCAGTTAACCGATATCGTAGGTAAGTTTAAGTTAAATTAGTTGGAATCTAAATTTAACAGCGATAGCTCCCCTAAGGGGAGCTAACCCCAATCATGGCTATGAGTTGTTAAGTGGTTTGTTTTGCCGCAGATGCAGAGCTACCAACTGATGCGATTATGACCAATGCAATTGCTAACCATTGCCAAAAGCTCAACAGCTCGCCCAAAATCATAAAACCAGCCATTGCTGCAATAGCTGGCTCTAAGCTCATCATTATACTAAAGCCTTGCGCAGGCATATTTCTTAGGGCCACCATCTCCAGAGTATATGGCAGAGCACTGGACATAACCGCCACTAAAAAACCTAATGGGATAACCTCCCAGCTCAATAAGGCCATACCTTGGTGCATGGCGCCATAGGGAACTAACACGATAGCAGCGACACTCATTCCCAGTGCGACAGTCATTCCACCAGAGCTCTGATTACCAGTTTTTTTACCAAATAAAATATAGCCAGCCCAACATGCACCCGCACCTAGTGCGAGTAACACCCCGATAATATCTAAGCTTTCTTCTCCCTGCATATCAGGTAGTAATAACACAATACCGGTGCTCGCACAGGCAACCCAGAATAGATCTCGTTTACGTCTTGACGATAATAATGCAACCGCAAGAGGCCCGGTAAATTCTAATGCAACCGCAATTCCCAATGGAATACGTTCAATCGCGTAATAAAATAAAATATTCATGCCGCCTAAGCTTAATCCATATATAAGCACAGGCATACGTTGTCCTAACGGTGGAAATGCTTTCCACGGCTGAAATACCAAACACAATATTGCAGCTGAAAAGCCGAGCCTTAAGGCGGTGGTACCCTCAGGGCCAATTAATGGGAAGAGCTGTTTAGCAACAGAGGCACCTGATTGTATGGTGACCATAGCCATGAGTACGCAGACTAGTGCAATAAAAAAAGGCGGAATAACACGAGACATAGTTTTAAAAAGAATGAAAAAGATGACGATGGGCAGAGTGTACAGGCTAAAGTAAAAATTTAATATATTTGCGATAAGTGACACTGTAAAATGTTGTATCTAAAAGGCTCTGTTTTTAAACTGAGGCCACCTCACCGTGATGTTTTCATTTTGAGGTGGCCCTAGCTTTAAGACTAATTGATTAATTCTAACTTTTTCGTATCAACAATTACTTTATTTTTAGCTGGCTTATACTTCAAATATTTAGCCATTTTAGCAAATACAAATGCAAATAGTGTTGCGGTAATATCGACCATATAGCCTTCGTAGTATGGTAGTAGCGCAACGTTATTCATACCTTGAATAATGCTTGAGATAGGTAAACATGCTGTGAGCAAGGCCAAAGCTGTAAGAATGCTATAACTCGCTTTACTTGTGCCTTGTTTAAAGGTGTAAGCAAGAGCGATAAAAAATACCAAATAATAGCAAAACATATCAAAATCTAACCCACTACAATGGCATATTCATAATATTGGTAATAGCGTTATTAATTATTGGTTGACAATATTTAACTTAATTATTAATCTGTGTCTTACATCTTGGTTTACCAGTTGTCGTTAGCTGGTTTGTGACTGTTGCTCATTTTATAAATATAAAAAGTAGGTACCAATGCTGAATCATTGCCTGTTGCAGCTAAAATTATCGAGAAAATTCAAATGAATCCATTTGAGTGGCACTTTCCTACCAAGCTAGTATATGGCCCCGGTCGTGTGAGTGAGGTAGGCCAGCGATCAGCGCAATATGGTCATAAAGCAATGATTGTTACTTACCTTCGTGGTAATGGCCTTGATAGCACGCTTGTTACAATAGAAAAGTCACTAAAGGATGCAGGGGTTGAATCTATTATATTCGCTCATATTGAGTCTAACCCTCGTTCTAAAACCATTGATAAAGCCACTTCATTATTTGTCAGTAACCATTGCGATCTCGTTATCGCGTTGGGTGGTGGCAGTGTGATTGATGCTGCTAAATATATAGCTGCTACGGCTTTTTCAGGAGGAAAATGCTGGGACTATGTACTGAGTGCTAATAATACCTCGCAGCAGTACGGTGGTGCATATCCACTCATCGCGATACCCAGTATTGCAGCCGTTGGTTCAGAGGTTAATTGCAATAGCGTTGTGGTTAATTCTCACTCACAAGAAAAAGGGGTGACGTGCTCAGATGTGTTTTTCCCAAAAGTGGCAATTATTGACCCTGCTATTCAGGCTTCAGTACCACTGCGTTTAACTCAAGACAGCTGTATAAGTATATTTTCGAGTTTATTAGAGCATTACTTAGCAAGCTCCAATGAATCTGAACTTGCTGACAGGTTCACTGAAAGCATGATCTTGTGTTTGAAAGATAGCACCGAAAAAATTATATATGACATTGATAATAATGAAGTACGTGGCCAATTGGCGTTATGCTCCATTTTTGCATGGTCTGGCGTGCAAGCTTTAGGCAGGTTAAGTAAAGTGCCATTGCAGTACCTTGAAATGCCGCTAAGCGCACGTTATGACCTGCCTTATGGTAGAGGTATGGTGGTGATCATCGTAGCTTATTTAGCGTTTTTTGCAGATGTTTTACCTGAGCGCTGGGCTAAATTAGCCAGACGTTGCTTTGGCGTAACAGAGCAAGATGACATTAAAGCCGCAGCCATGTTATCCGGTGAAGTTGCAAAGTGGTTTAAAAGTACACACTCTTATTTAACGCTAGGGGATGTGGGTATTCCAGATGAAAAATTTGAATTGATGGCTGAGGATGTCATGCGTTTACATGCAAACTCTGATGAGCGTGCTGAATTAGGTGCTCGCAGCATTACAAAACAAGATGTTATTGATATTTATCATTTATGTAAGTAGTTAACAAAATTCTTGCACATACTATAGTTTGTTTTAAGGGTTCCTCTCACATTAAACCCTTTTACAATACTGATAGTACGAGGAAACCAAACCCCCGCTAGGGGGTTTTTTCTATTTGGGGTTTAGAGTGCAGGAGTTAGGCTAGCTTTGCGAGAGAGTATTAACACGCTTACAGACTTGTTTTAACTAGACCATCTAGCGAGTAAAGGCCTCGTTTCTCACTGTTCTTACGTTTTATCTCTTCTAGTGCACGCGCTTCAACTGCGTCAAATAGTGCATTGATCAAACGGTTGAAGTGCTGGTGCATAGCTGAACGTGCAGCATTGGCATCATGATTAAGTAGCGCTTGGTATATAGCCGTATGTTCATCCATAACGCATGCATCATTATTACTGCACACACTTTTATAATCGGCGACAATTTGCGGGTTCGTTAAGCGTAATTCCCATAAATTTGCTACAGCGTATTCAAGTGCTTTATTACGCGTGGCACGCGATATAATTTCATGAAACTCTTGATCTGCTTTTTCAACGTAACGGCCTTCAGCCATATCTTCTAGCGTTTTTTTGAGTTGCTGTAGCTCTTCCTCAGTGATGCTTTGCGCTGCCAACGCCGCAATTTCACCTTCAATTAAGGCGCGTGCTTGAGTCAACTCAAAAGCGCTAATATCTTGTGATTTAAACGCAGGTTCTGGCGTATCAACAACGTAAACACCAGAACCGGTTTTAACTTCAACTTTACCACGCACCTCAAGGGCTATAATGGCTTCTCTAATAGTCGGACGGCTCACATCAAACATTTCTGCAAGTTCACGTTCCGGTGGTAAGCGGCTGCCAGCAGAGAATTCCCCTACATTGATCAAAGATTCAACTTTATCGACAATGCGCCAAAACAAGCGACGATTTCCCATATTTTACCTTTATTGCTCTAATTTTTAGTAGACCAAGCGTCAATACTCTAGATTACAGTAAATTCAGCCATTATGTCAAAATCCACGAGGATGTTATTACCAAAAATAGTACTTCTTTTTGGTAATTTCAAACTGTATTACCAATTTATTTTAAAATAAAGTAATTGGTAATCTTGATTGGTCAGTTTTCGTGTGTTAGTTTTGTGTTACTTCTTGTTATGATTATATGCATGAAGGTTTGCTAAATCATAGGATGTCGGCGAGGAATAATTCACTAGTTGCAAACAGTTGTGAATAAAAACTAAAACCATTTCGAGGACAGCATGAAAAAACACACAATTATATCAGCGTGCAAACGCTCGCTAAGAATTCATTTCAATTCAACGCATAGTGCTTATCACCACAGATCTTAAGCAAGAATATTTTTGAATCGTAAGCTTAAGGTTAACCGAGCTTGCGCTAAACCACACACACTAATAAGGATTTGTATGTCTATTTCTCCTAAACGCAATAGTGCTACGCGTAAATTTTTTATTACATCATTGGCATTAGCCAGTGCATTATCTAGTCATATATTGCTTGCTAAAACGTATCTTGTAAGTGACGCCGATGAATACAGTAAAGTAGCAAAAAGTTTAGCTGCCGGTGACGTTGTTCAATTAAAAGATGGCACATGGAATGATTTTGAAATTCTATTCAGTGGCCAAGGCAGTAAAAATAAACCAATTACTTTAGAGGCTCAAACAAGTGGTAAGGTGATTTTATCTGGTTTATCTAATTTACGTTTAGCGGGAGAACACTTAGTTGTTAAAGGGTTGGTTTTTAAAGATGGTTATACACCGACTGGCGCCGTTATATCATTTAGAAGAAACAAAAAAGAATATGCCAACAACTCACGTGTGACCGAAGTAGTAATAGATAACTATAGCAACCCTGACAAACAAGAATCAGATTATTGGGTTGCACTTTATGGAAAGAATAATCGGTTTGATCATAGTTATTTAGCCGGTAAACGTAATAAAGGCGTTACCATGGCTGTGCGCTTAGATTCAGAGCAAAGCCAACAAAACAATCATAGCATCGATCATAACTATTTTGGTCCACGCCCAGTGTTTGGCTCTAATGGTGGTGAAACATTACGTATTGGTACTAGCCATTACTCTTTAACAGATTCATTGACTGTTGTTGAAAATAATTATTTTGAGCGTTGTGATGGTGAAGTCGAAATAATTTCTGTGAAATCGGGTAAAAATAAGCTCAGAAACAACACTTTTTTTGAATCAAGAGGGACATTAACGCTACGCCATGGTAATGGCAATATTGTTGAAAATAATGTTTTCTTTGGTAACGGTGTTGATCACACTGGCGGTATTCGCGTAATTAATAAAGACCAAATTGTTCGCAATAACTATTTAGAAGGGTTAACAGGTTATCGTTTTGGTAGTGGTTTAACTGTGATGAATGGCGTTCCTAATTCAACTATTAACCGTTATCACCAAGTCGATAATGCAACAATAGAAAATAATACACTCGTCAATGTTAGTCATGTGCAATTAGCAGCAGGAAGTGATCAAGAGCGTTCAGCTGTACCCGTTAATAGTGTAATGCGTGATAACCTTATTTATAACGATAAGGCGACAGATGTGTTCACCGCGTTTGATGATATCAGCGGAATAAAGTTTAGTAATAACCTACTTAACAAGTCAGTAGAACCATTAACTGACTCTGGCTTCATTACAAAAAAAGTCACCATGCAACGGGCTAACAATGGCTTAATGTATCCACAGAGTTCAGCAAAAAAATATGGTATATCAGCTGACTTAGAACCAACGGTTAAGTCACAAACTGGCCCTAGTTGGTACGAGAAAAAGCCAACATTTACTGAGTTTGATAGCGGTGAAAGTAAATTAGTTAATAGTGCTGAAGGGGCATTGTTTTCAGCAATCAGCGACGCTAAAGATGGCGATATTTTAGTCTTGCAGCCAGGTAAATATAACCTGATGAAAATCGCAAATATTGATAAAACTTTAACCCTACGTGCGCAAAAAATGGGAAGTGTAGAGCTGTCATTTTCTCGTTCAACATTATTTGAAATTAATAATGGCGGTAGCTTAAAACTAGTGGGTATCACTATTTCAGGTAAAAATAGTCCCGATTCTACAGGTAATACCGCTATTCGTACTGCTAAGTGGGGAATGTATGTTAATTATCGCCTTATGTTAGACACGGTTAAGGTGACTGATTTAGATATTAACCATTCTTTTCACTTCTTTGATTCAGGTAAAGGCGCACTTGCAGAAAGCGTATCAATTAATAACAGTCAATTTAGTAATATAACCGGTGATATTTTACGGTTAGACAAAGAGTACGAAGACTTAGGTATATACAATGCTGAATATGTAACAGTTAAAAACAGCCAGTTCGCAGATGTAAAAGGAGCCGTTGCAAAAGTGTATCGCGGTGGCACAGACGAAAGTACATTTGGTCCACACGTTACTTTGACTAATAATAAATTTAACAATGTTGGCAAAGGCAAACGTAATAAACAAAATGCCTTAGCGTGGTTGCATGGAGTACAAGTAACCGATATTGAAGGCAATGAGTTTAAAGATACCGCGGGTATATTAGTTGAGCATACTGTAGGCGAGCCAAAAACAAACATTGAAAATAATGTTTATGATAATTCACAGCAGCCTAAAATTATTGAGCTGTTTGCTAAGCAGCTTGATGCTATCCAAACATATGTTGTGAAGAGGTAATTATGCAGTATATTCAATATTCTAAGCTTTCATTAAAGTCTTTATTACTTTCATCTAGCCTTTTGGCCTCTAGTGTGAGTTTGGCAAATGAGCATCCAAATTTGGTGTTAACACAGGCAGACGTTACTGATATGCGCCAAGCTGTGGATCAAACAGGTTCATTTTCAAAACGATTTAACAC
The DNA here is from genome assembly GCF_030408095.1 of Pseudoalteromonas sp. APC 3893. NCBI lineage: Bacteria > Pseudomonadati > Pseudomonadota > Gammaproteobacteria > Alteromonadales > Pseudoalteromonadaceae > Pseudoalteromonas > Pseudoalteromonas sp. APC 3893. The sequence continues at coordinate 58,608 of NZ_JASDCD010000014.1, read as the reverse complement.
GGTTAAAAGTCAGCTTGATGCACAATTAAATTTGCCAATTACAGTTCCGTTACCAAAGGATGCTGGAGGCGGCTATACCCATGAGCGCCATAAAGAAAATTACAAATTAATGTACCAAGCAGGTGTGTTATATCAGTTATCCGGTGAACCAAAGTATGCGCAATATGTGCGTGATATGTTGCTGGAGTACGTTAACCTATACCCAAAAATTGGTTTACACCCCAAACGTAAAAACCAAAACCCAGGTAAGTTATTTTGGCAGATCTTAAATGAAGCTGTATGGTTAGTTCATACAATTCAAGCGTATGATGCAGTTGCAAGTGCATTGTCTGAAGATGAGCAACAACGCATTGAAAATGGTATTTTAAAGCCTGTTGCAGCCTTTTTATCAACAGAATCGCCAGGCACGTTCGATAAAGTGCATAACCACGGCACTTGGGCAACCGCAGCTGTTGGTATGACCGGTTATGTGATTGACGATCAAAAGCTTGTAGAGCAAGCGCTTTATGGGTTAGACAAATCAGGAAAAGCAGGCTTCTTACGCCAAGTTGATGAGTTGTTTTCACCGCAGGGTTATTACACAGAAGGCCCGTATTACCAACGTTACGCACTATTGCCTTTCATTACATTTGCTAAAGCGATTGCTAATAATGAGCCAAAACGTGATATTTTTGGTTATCGTGATGGCGTAATTTTAAAAGCAATTAAAGCAACCATTGATTTGAGCTATAACGGCCTATTTTTTGGTATTAATGATGCGATTAAAGATAAAGGTATCGACACTGTTGAGCTCGTTCAAGGTGTGACAATTGCTTATGGTTTAACTGGAGACCCGCAATTACTCGATATCGCAAAGCGTCAAGAGCAAATCATTTTAACCGGTGATGGTTTAAAAGTTGCCAATGCACTTGACGCACATAAAGAGCAGTCTTATCAATTTACTTCACAAGAGTTTGGTGATGGTAGTAGTGGTAAGGACGGCGCACTTGTTGTATTACGTGCAGGCGAAGAAAATGATCAAACAGTTGTTTTTAAGGCCACATCCCAAGGCATGGGGCACGGTCACTTTGATAAGCTAAATTGGATTTTTTACGATCATGGTAACGAAATTGTGACCGATTACGGTGCTGCGCGTTTTTTAAATGTTGAAGCTAAATTTGGCGGCCGTTACTTACCTGAGAATAACTCATTTGCAAAGCAAACCATTGCGCATAACACTGTCATTGTCGATGAAACTAGCCACTTTAACGGTGATGTCACTACAGCTGAAAAATATGCGCCTACTGTTCACTATTTTGTTGATGATAAAAATTTAAAACTCACCTCTGCCAGTATCGATACTGCCTACGATGGCGTAAACCTCAGTCGTACTATGGCACTATTAACTGTGGAGGAAAACACCCCAAGTGTTGTCATTGATATATTTGATGTGCAAAGCGATAAACCTCATCAATACGATTTGCCGTTGCAGTACAATGGTCATTTTATTGATAGTAACTTTGCCATTAAAAATAATAGTGAAGTACGACGCCCGCTTGGCAAACAAGATGGTTATGAGCATTTATGGTTAACCGCGTCTGCAAAACCTGAGTCTGATAATACAAAAATTACCTGGCTTAACAGTAATGGCCGTTTTTACACTCAGACCAGTGTTGCCGATGATAATACACACATTCTATTTACTCAAACCGGCGCAAACGATCCTAATTTTAATCTGCGTAATCAAAGTGCATTTATTCAACGGGTAGAAAACACTAATAAACACCAGTTTATAAGTGTGATAGAGCCGCATGGTGAGTACAACCCTAGCAAAGAGTACACATTGCAAGGGACTAGCCGGGTTAGTCAGATCTCAAGTGAAAAACTCGCAAATGTACAAGTCGTTGAAATTAAATTTATAAATGGCAAAACGGCGCTACTGGCGATTAACCAAAATAAAGAACTTTCTAAGCAATCATTTAGCTATAAAGGGAAAAAACACACCTTTGGTGGGCGCTATTTGTTAGTGCAATAATAGGGTGTGCTTAAGAACATTAAAGGCCTTACAACTAAGAGTAAGGCCTTATAACCACAATAAATCGTTTTAACGACTAAAGGAAACAGAATGTTATTTTCAGAATATATGGCGGGTCAAAAATTATTACCGATCATCCAAACCGATTGCCCAGAAACGGGTGTTGCTATTACTAAAGCAATGCATGAAGGTGGTGTTAATTTAGTTGAAGTGGTGCTGCGCCACGATACGTCGTTAAGTGTTCTAAGTGCAATTAAAGAAGCATTCCCAGATCTTAAAGTCGGTGCTGGTACTGTGATTGATAGCACTATTTTAGCGGATGCCTTAAAAGCGGGCGCTGATTATATTGTAACACCCGCAGTGACTCCTAAACTGTTAGAGGCATTGGTTGATTGTGGTGTTCCGGTCTTGCCTGGTGTGTCTAGCACCTCAGATATAACATTGGCACGTGAGGCAGGCTTTAAAGAAATGAAGCTATTCCCTGCTAATCTTGCAGGTGGTATTAACTTTTTAAACACAGTAAAAAGTGTATACAGAGATTGTCAGTTTTGCCCAACTGGCGGTATTAATGAGAAAAACGTCGGTGACTTTTTAGCATTGACTAATGTATTTGCAGCCGGTGGCACGTGGGTGTCTGCTCAGCAATGGATTGATGATAAAAACTGGCAAGCAATTACTGAAGCTTGCCAGCAGGTTGTATAACAGCGTTTCCCTGAGGCGTTAATTCTGTTGTCGGTTAACGCCTTATTTATCAGCTGGGTAGACCACCCCTAATTGCTGCCGTGCTTTATCAAGCACTGCCATAACATCTATGGCGAGTTGATGAGTATTGACCGTTGATTCACAACTATTGCTATTAGCGGTTGCTATAAAGTGGGCCATTTCATGGCGCATAAAGTGTTCATCAAATGGCAATGATAGCTCTTCAACCGTGCCATCATTAGCAATAAATTGCACCCGCTTTAATAGCGAGACAGCTTCTATTCTAATTCGACCTTTTTCACCTTGTATCTCTGTGAAATTATCACCTTGTGATATTTTTGAATAACTGATTACAGCTTGTTTGTCACTGTAATTAAGCAATACATCTCCGGCGCCATCGACTCCGGTATTGAGTAACACACCGCTAGCTTGCACCGAATTAGGTGTACCCCACAATGCAATTAATAGATATAAAGGATAAATACCTAAATCGACCAAAGCACCGTTAGCAAACTCGGGTAAAAACGTGTTTGGGCGTTCACCATTTTTATATTTATCGTAGCGAGAAGAGTATTGACTATATTGGCCTATGTATTTACGAGGTGTGCCGATTTTTTTTAGCGCTTGCCTTAGTACTTCAAAGTTTGGCAAGTGAGTGGTCATCATGGCTTCCATGTATAAGCGTTGATGTTGTTTTGCTGTTGTAAGTATCTGAGCTAACTCATCACTGTTCGCAGCCGAAGGCTTTTCACCAAGTACATGTTTATTCGCTTTTAAACACGCAACCGCGTAGGATTTATGTAAGCTATTTGGCGCAGCAATATAAACAGCATCAACATTATCATCGGCGCAAACCTGAGCTATGTTAGTAAACACTTTGCCCTGCTGCTCGTTATGTTTAGCTAAAAAGGCGTTACCACTTGATTTTGCGCGTGAGCATACGCCGTAAAGAGTAAACTCACTCACTGTTTGTGCGGCTGCGAGTAACGTATCGCTGATAAAATTAGTGCCAACAATTACAAAATTCATCTATTTTTCTCAGTATTATAGTTTTTTAACCATTGCTGCCAATCATTTTCAAGTGATTGCATTTGCAGATGCTTTTTTCCGTTGAAGTGTTTTTTTTTGTCTTCTTCAAAACAAAAGGGACCCGCGCGACATAGCGTACAATGATTATCGGTTAAATAGTTAGGGTAAGTCAGTTTCGACCTCAGTTCTTTATTTTCGCTCGGGCTGAATACATAAGTAATACCGCTGGTGTCTTTAACGTGTTTATCTCTGTCAACATTACGCACTTTATAGCCAGGGAATAGCCTTATATCAAACGGCATTTGGCCGAGGTAGTGCGCGTTTAAACCTTGCGCTAAACTGCCTTCAATATTCCAATGTAGGTATGGTTTAACATCTTTAGAGGTAATATAACAAAGCTGGGGGCCAGCTTTATCAAGTGCATAATCACACGCATTTTTAATATATTGATGAAGTAATGCACGGTTCAATGTATTTGAACTCGCTTGTTGCTTAAAAGTCTGTTCGTTTTGAAATGCAGGTATAAGCGGAAATTGAAAAATAACCACGTCAAATTTTTGCCCATCGAGTTGTTGCCAAGCTGATGGTTTTGTCACGTCGAATTCAGTCAGTATATTAATGCCTGCGTCGCTTAGGGTAGTTAATGCATTATCAGTATACTTAGTCGTGACCGTTGTTCTGCTGTCATAGGTTGAGGCCACTAGGCTATTTGGTTGTAAGGCTGTACGAACAGCATTAGAAAAAGACAAATCGCCATCACCAACCGTGAGGATCCGCCAACTAGGGTTTAAATACATTTATTCAATCAATTGCTAAAACTTAGTTTAAGCAGTATACCAAATATATTAGTCGAGGGCTGCGTTGCAGCATGATTTGCTGTTTTATCTACATACCTTTACCCGACCGAATTTGAGTAGCCAGTAATATAAAAAACACAATTGCCCATTAACATCTAACCTATTATATGGGTGCTTGATTTAAGCTATAGTAAAAGTGGTTAATGCCAAAAGGGATAGCAAAAAGTAACTACAGCGTTAACTTTTTACCTGCTTTTCAGTTTCTGAGGCTGCCACAGTACAGAGCGCAAGTCGTGTTTTGAGCCCCTCAATTGCGATTTGTTTTAGGAGCAAATTAAAGGTTAACAGCACAGCAAAAACAAGATGTATAGGGCCATGGGTAAAACCTTCGCTTGGATCAAAGATCATTAATCCAAACAATAAAAACAGGACCACTAAAAAGATTTCAATGAGTTGGTTTGAATAAAATGACAAACGGCCTTCGCCTTTACGGTCTTTTTTTATGTGAATAGCACAGAAAAAAGGCAGAACTTTTATTTTAAATAAACCATTTTTTTCAACATAGTTTTCACCAAGTTGCTCTAGTTTTAGGCGTAGTTGATCTATCATGCTGGCTCCTTGAATTGGGAGGCGCAATAGTACAGGATCCGTGGGGTTTGCACCACCTAGTCATTTACTTAGGGTATAAACTAATACCGATCACCAATATATGGCAAACAAAAACCACAGAGCTTAAAACAAAGCGCATTTTTTGGTAATCAACATGATAGCTTTGCCATTGTGGTGAGGCTTTTTCAAATAACAGCACGAGCCAAAAGCTTGTCGCTAACCAAGCTAACATCCATTCAGTGGGTAAAAACGATAAAAAAGGAATCGGTATTACTGGTGCAACGGCTTTAACTGCATTGCCATAGCTTTGCTCTCCAGCATGCCATAAGTTACCTGCCATAAAAGCAAGTATGCCAATGCTATAAAAAGTAAAAAATTCTAAATTTACACTATTACTGCCAAACATAAGCGGCCAAGCCACACAGCCTAAAAATGGGAGTAATCCCAAATAGCCCAATTGGATGTGGTTGATAAACTTTTCCATAACAGTTATGCCTTGTTTGTATGTGTATTAAGCATGAGTATTGTAACAGTTTTCTTTACAGTGAGGTAAGTAACCTAGCCTAAGTTAATAACGAATTGAACGTTATAATAGTTTCATCTTAAAAATCGATTGTTTTAATCTAAACAATCAATTTTATTTATTTTGTCGAAGGCCTTATTGTATTAATCAAGCCAACGCAGAATGCCTATATCATTAGGTTGCGTTGAGTAACTTTAATCTTAAAACAAATGAGGAATACTATGAGCACTTCATTAATTAACACAAAAATTCAACCTTTCAACGCAACTGCATACCACAACGGTGACTTTGTAGAAGTATCTGAAAAAGATGTACTTGGTAAGTGGTCAATCTTCTTCTTTTACCCAGCAGATTTCACATTTGTATGTCCTACAGAGTTAGGCGACCTTGCAGATCACTACGCACAGCTTCAAGAAATGGGCGTAGAAGTTTACTCAGTATCAACAGATACACACTTCACTCATAAAGCATGGCACGATACCTCAGACACAATTGGTAAAATTACTTACCCTATGATTGGAGATCCTACTGGCCGTATTACTCGCAGCTTTGGTGTAATGATTGAAGAAGAAGGCCTTGCACTTCGTGGTACTTTTGTAATGAACCCAGAAGGCGAAATTAAAGTAATCGAAACTCATGATTTAGGTATTGGTCGTAGCGCTAAAGAGTTAGTACGTAAAGTACAAGCTGCACAATACATTGCCACTCACGACGGTGAAGTTTGTCCAGCATCTTGGCAGCCAGGTGAAGATACACTAGCTCCTTCACTAGACCTAGTTGGTAAAATCTAATTTGCCAAGCGTAGCTTAGCTACATTAAGCGCTACTTTCAGTGGCGCTAAAATTCCCACTACACAACGTTTAAGCACATTAGCATGTAATGTGTAGTGGGTTCCTTTTGCTGAAAACAAGGGCAGAGCCATGTTAGACAACAACATTAAAAACCAATTAAAAAGCCATTTTGAATCGCTTACTCAACCTGTTGAGCTGCTTATCGCCTTGGATGACAGCAAAAAATCAGCAGAAGTCGAAAGCTTAGCAAATGATTTAGCATCATTAAGCGATAAATTTACTGTATCAAACAACCCAGATGCTAATGCACGTCGCCCATCTATGGTTGTTCATTCAGCGATTAAAAATACCCACATTACGTTTGCTGGCGTACCGATGGGACACGAATTTACAAGTTTAGTGTTAGCGCTTTTACATACTGGCGGACATGCAAGTAAAGCGAAAAGCGAAGATATTGAACAGATTCAATCTTTAGATCAAGAACTAAACTTTGAAGTATACATTAGCTTGAGCTGCCAAACGTGCCCGCAAGTAGTGCAGGCGCTAAATACAATGGCCGCGACTAATAGCAAAATTAAAGCAACAATGATTGACGGCGCACTATTTCAAGAGGAAGTAGAAGAGCGCAATATTTTAGCAGTACCGGCTGTCTATTTAAATGGCGAACCATTTAGCCAAGGTGCATTAAGCCTAACTGATATATTAAACAAAGTAGATAGTAAAGGTGCTGCACGACAAGCCGCGGCACTTAGCGAAAAAGATGAGTTTGATGTATTGGTTATAGGGGGTGGCCCAGCAGGGGCATCCGCCGCTATTTACTCAGCACGTAAAGGTTTAAATACCGGTATTGTTGCGGATAGATTTGGTGGGCAAGTGGCTGATACGTTAGCTATTGAAAACTTTATCTCAATAAAGGCCACGCAAGGGCCAAAGCTTGTTGCACAGCTTGAAGAGCATGTTAAAGAATACGATGTTGATGTTATGCATAACCAACGTGCCGCAGGGCTTGAACGCATCAATAATCAGTACGAAATCAGCCTAGAAAACGGTGCTATTTTAAAAGCTAAATCATTAGTACTTGCAACAGGTGCTCGCTGGCGTGAAATGAATGTGCCTGGGGAGCAAGAATACCGTGGCCATGGTGTTGCGTATTGCCCACACTGTGATGGTCCATTATTTAAGGGTAAACCTGTGGCGGTTATTGGTGGTGGTAACTCCGGAATAGAAGCTGCAATTGATTTAGCAAACATTGTTGAACATGTAACGGTACTTGAATTTGCAGATACATTACGCGCCGATGAAGTCTTGATCCGTAAAGCAAATAGCTTGAGCAATATCACGATTATTAAAAACGCACAAACCACAGAAGTGTTAGGTGATGGTAAAAAAGTCACCGGTTTAAGCTATACCGACCGACTATCAGGTGAAAGTAAAAACCTGAGCCTAGCCGGTATTTTTGTCCAAATTGGCTTAATTCCAAATACTGAATGGTTGAAAGATTCAGAGCTAGAACTTAGTCAATTTGGTGAGATTTTAGTGGACGCTAAAGGTGCAACATCGTTACCTGGTGTATATGGTGCAGGTGATGCGACAAATACACCATTTAAGCAAATCATTATAGCAATGGGCAGCGGTGCCACCGCAAGTCTAGGTGCATTTGATTACTTAATACGCCACAGTGAACAAACTACCGACGCTGCTTAACTATGGTTTAGTTAAAAACCTCTTGATTTAACAGCCATACACCCATGACTGTTATTCTCCAAAGTCGCCCTCTCCAAAGGCGGCTTTTTTTAGTTTTTGAAATACATATCTGTGGTATATTTTATAAAAATAATTGGAGATATGTATGTACCAAGGAAGTTGTTTATGTAAAAAAGTCGCGATTCAAATTGATGGTCTAATCGACAGTATTATCCATTGTCATTGTTCGCTATGCCGTAAGTCCAGTGGTACAGCATTTGCCACCAATGGGTTTGTTAACCGCGTTGATTTTAAAGTCATAAAGGGTCTGGATAGTTTAACGGCGTTTGAATTTAAACCGGGGCGTATTCGTCATTTTTGTACAGCTTGCGGCAGTCCAGTTTACAGTGAGAATCTTGATGACCGAGCTCGCTTGAGGTTACGTTTAGGTATTTTAGACAGTGATATTAATGAGCGCCCACTCAGTCACAACTTTTGCAGCTCTAAAGCAAACTGGGAAGACTTTGATGTAAAGTTACCGCATTATAATGGCTTTGAGCCGAGTAGGTAATAATCGCTTACTGATACTTAGCAGCACCTGCTAAATCCCGCTTGAATTCCCCACTGAATAGTGCTCGTTGGGCGTGAGTAGCAAGCTCTAACTGGCTTGGTGAGGCGGGAGCAGTCAATATAGGCAACATATACATACCACCAGCAAAACCAATAATAAATACAACCACATACGACAGTAAACGTATTAAGCCATTTATCATCATTTCGACCTTAACGTAATTTAAATACTTTTTTTGATGAAAGCTGTAAACGTTGCTCAATGTCACCAAAAAAGGTTAAATATAAAGCGTCAAATTCTCCACTTTTTTGCAATTTTGATAAACCCAACTCAAGTAAGTCAATGAGTTCTTGATTTCTACTATTTGAGTAGAAAAAGTAATTACTTGGGTACTGCAACATAATCGCAGGTTCAATCATCAAATTAAGATGCTTTTGCTTAGCTGTTTCTGCTTCAATCGCTGTTACTGAACGAGGAAAGTAGTCAGCTAAACCAGAATCTAACGCTTTAATCATACCTTTATAATCTAGTTCACCATTAACAGTTAAGCCATTTCTTTTTAACACTGCAAAGTCTGACCAACTTTTCTTTTGCAATGCAATCAATGGCTTTAACTCATCAAGCTGGTTTATTTGAGAGAAAAGGTGTTGTTGATTTTTATTGATCATCAACAAGCGTTTACCATGCAGCCCTTTATAAATTGGCGTACTTGTGTGTATCAAGGAAGGATTAGATTCAGAGGGAATAGAGAGCCAAGCCAAATCAATACTATTAGGACGTTCAAGCTCTTCAACAATCCGCATTTTATTCATTGGTTTTACCGAATAAATAAAATTGACTGTTTTGCCCACTTTAGCAAAGCTTTGTTCTAATAAATTATGAAGGTATTGATTTTTGGGAGAGTCAATGATGCTAGGTCGAGCTAAATGCAGATTAATAACATTTTGTGTTGCACTAGATTGACAGCACCACAAAAAAGAAATCGTAAGTATTAGGCTTGTTATTAGTTTATTAATCATAACTAGTAATTTAGTTTTTAATTTAATTCGACTATAACAAAATTACGGTGATATTTACTACCTAGATTCAAATTGTAAGTGCATAACTTGTTTTGGCTAGATTAAGTGGTCAGTTGCTCATAAGCTAACTGCTTTTTCTCCGGCAAGAGATTTTACAATGAGACATTACAAACAACTGACCTATGAGCAAAGATGCCAGAGCGCTGTTCTAAAGAAAAAGCGGTTTTACGCAACAAAGTATTGCTGAGCTAACTAATTTATCGCAATCTACGATTTCAAGAGAGCTTTCTAGAAATACAGGCAAGCGAGGTTACAAATACAAACAAGCTCATGAGCGGGCTTTGTCTCGCCGAAGAAATGCAAGAAAACCGCTTAAGATGACACTTGAAATGATGGCTTTAATTACCCAGAAGCTTAATGAGAAGTGGAGTCCTGAACAAATAACGGGATGGTTGCGCAAGGAAAATGAACAATCTGTCAGTCATGGATGCATTTATCTATATATCTGGGAAGATAAAAAAGCAGGTGGTGAGTTATATCTACATTTGCGCCGACACGGTAAGAAATATCACAAGCGCAGCCATGGTAAAACAAACCGAGGGCAAATAAAGAATCGTGTTAGCATTGAAGAACGTCCACAAATAGTTGATGAGAAAGGCCGTATCGGAGATTGGGAAATAGATACCGTCATAGGTAAAGGTCATCGCGGCGCCCTTGTTACCATTGTGGAGCGGGTCACTCAATTCACTGTATCAACTCAGGTGGCAGGCAAAACAGCAGAAGCCGTCACTGCGGCGACTATAGAACTATTAAGGACATTATAGGTCAGCGCTTCATACCATCACGGCTGACAATGGAAAAGAGTTCGCTTATCACGAGCAAATCACAGAGACATTAAGTGTTCCTGTTTATTTTGCTCACCCTTATCACGCATGGCAGCGCGGATTGAATGAAAACACGAATGGATTACTACGCCAGTATTGGCCGAAGAGCATAGATTTTAAGGCGGTAACACCAGCGCAAGTTATACCAGTACTTGAGCAACTTAATAATCGTCCGAGGAAGACACTTGGATTTGAAACGCCTGCAAAATTGATGCAGGATCACTTGGCGGCTAAAGCCGCCTAAACGTTATGCACTTCAGATTTGAATCCGCGAACATCGATTCAACATAAAAGTGCAGTTAATAATTGTAATTAAATAGCCTCAACCCACATCACACCGACTTCTTTTTTTACTACTTTAACATGTGTTCCAGCATTAAGCGGTTGTTGGCTTTTCAGCTTCCAAGCAATACCTGAGTAGGTGTGTGTTGTGAGACCTTGTTCATCAATATCATTTGCAAGCACAAAATCAAGTTCAGCAAAGTCGCTTTTGACTTCTTTGCTATCTACATTTTCTTGCATACGTTTAAGTGGCTTCCATAATAGTAGGGCGCAAGCAGCTGTTATAAGTGTATTGCTCCACAGTGCAGTTGCTAATGAATCATCCAATAAGCCAACATTCATCATTAAGCCAGTCGCAAACAGCGAAATACCTAAAAACAATAATATGAACGTAGACATACCTAGCACTGCCACTTCAATGATCAGTGCTAATACACCTAAAATCATTAATGCTTCGGGCAGATTATTAATTATAAGGTCCATCAGTTACTCCACAGATTAACTTTTTTGCTTTTGGTTTAACGTGTTAATAATTGACATGCCTTGGGCGACAAGCGAACTGGCATCGGTGCCGTTATCTGGTAATAAAACAACCGATGACTCACGGGCAATAGCTTCTTTAGCCGCAATAGCTTTCGTTGCTAGATCTAATTGAATGGCTTTTTGACCTTGTTCGGTATCAGCTGCTTCACCGACTTTACGCAGTGCATCCGCTTGTGCTTCGGCGACAGCAATTATCGCTTTAGCTTCACCCTCAGCTCGTAATATTTGCTCTGATTTATCGGCTTCAGCTGCTAATACTTGCGCTTGTTTTTTACCTTCTGCAACATTGATGTTAGCCTGACGGTCACCTTCTGATTCCAGTATTTGCGCACGTTTAACACGCTCAGCTTTCATTTGTGCTTCCATTGCTTCCATAACCGATTGCGGTGGCACAATGTCTTTAATTTCATAACGTAATACTTGAATGCCCCACGGCTCAGCCGCTTGGTTAATTGCCGCGACAATATTGGTGTTGAGCAAATCACGTTCTTCAAAGGTTTTATCCAGTTCCATTTTACCCAGCTCAGAACGCATGGTTGTTTGCGAAAGTTGCGTAACGGCAAATACATAATCATCAACACCGTAAGTTGCTTTGTATGGGTCAAGTACTCGGAAGTATAAAACGCCGTCAACAATCAGCGAAATGTTATCTTTGGTAATTGCAGATTGAGACGGTACGTCTTGCGCTTGCTCTTTTAAACTGCGATCGGCAGCAATCCGGTCAACAAACGGCACAATAAAGTTTAACCCGGCTTCTTTAGTCGATTGATATTTACCAAAACGCTCAATCAACCAAGCACGGTTTTGCGGTACAAATTTAACACTGCTTTTAAGCAGCACTAAAACAAAGATCAGTAAAAACGCTTCAACAGTAAACACCATGTTGATAATTTGCGCGATAGGGTCCATAAATGCTCTCCTTAAATTATTGCCAAATTGGCGAGTCACACAGTTATGTCTGTACTTATAAGCGTGACTAACTTTAGATTACCATTGAGAGAAGCGCTCTCCAAGCGAAAAATCGTGACAAAGTATGTCAAAAAATCATATCGCTATGAAAAGAGCTGATTAGTGCCTAAATCTTGACTTTTAATCTAAAACCGTTGTTATGATATGTTTCAAGTAAACATTTTAGAACTAGGCTGACATGAAACCAAATAGCACTTTTTTACAAAACATAAAACAATCAACTGCGGTTAAGCCTACTTCTGAGCTTGAGCTATTATGGCAACGAATAGATAAACATACCAAACGTAACGCAAACTTTGAGATTAAAAAAGCGACTTTATTCAACCAGTTTCAAGAACAAGTTGAACCACACGAGCACCACCAAGCGAGTATGATAGCAAAGCAAATCATCCACTTGAGCAAGTTTATTCCACGTAAGAGTTTGACCGCAGAGCAGCGTAATGAACTTGTAGATTGGATAAATGCAGATATAGATTATCTATCAAATCACCCGTTTACAGGTGACTTAGATATGGAAGCAATAGCAAATACATTTCGTTCACACCTGGATACGCATAATCAAGAAGCGGTAAACGACATTCCCTCATCCGAGTTGAATATTTTCAGGAGTATGCTCCAGCAAGATTTTCCTGGTTTAGAATTAACGGATGAACAATTAAAGGAAATTACGCTTGATCCTCAACTGCTCTACCAACACCTAGATGAACAAGGCTTTGGTGATAACCAAGAGCATGACTCAGAGTACACAGATGATCCGTTTAATGCCGGCGATGCGCACAGTGATGATGATGAAAATTGGGATGATTTTTTTGACCAGTTTGAACGATTTGATCGTGATGAAATTAAACAACAAAAGACAGATGCAAAATTAGAAAAGCTATTTAAAGGCTCGCAGCTTAACAAAATGTATAAACGTTTAGCGTCAAAGCTCCACCCAGATAAAGAGCCTGATCCTAGCAAAAAAGAAGAAAAGCACGAACTAATGCAGCTATTAGGTCAGGCTCGTAAAACAAAAGACGGTTTTACCTTATTGCAGCTTTATATAACGCATTTTGACGACGACGTAGACTTTGACGAAGAAACTAAAGCTAATTTAGTGCCGTTACTGAAAAATAAGATAGCTGAGCTGAACAAACAGCACCGCCAACAAAAAGAAGGCAATGATCCGCATTCACTCGTGTGGCGTCAATTTAATGGCCGCAGTAAAGCGCAAATTAAACTTAACTTTACTAATCATATCGCAGCATTACAGGGTGAATGTGATGAAATTGCAGAGCGTTTAGGTTATTGCACCTCAGTAAAATTACTCAAAGAAGAACTAAATGATCGAATTTTAGATAAACGCCATATGCCCATGTCTATTGAAGATGCGCTCGAAAGCATGTTTAATTTTTGATTTAAAACAAGCTTATAAAGCAGAAAAGGAATTCTGCTTGTAATCAATAATTTTTCTGATAACGTTAATTAATCATAACAAAAAGAGTGCAGGGAATGCATGACTCCACAATTCGATTATATTTGCCAACGTCGTTTTCACTTTATTGAGCTAATCGTAAAATGGGAAGGGCGGTATTAGGTAAAAGCTTCCTGTAATTTTTATACCGTTCTCTCCCGTGAATGGGGAGGAGTCCATGCATCTGTTACAAATATCGGTTTAACGTTTTTCAGACATTTGAATATTATTCCGGCCTGAGTTTTTTGCTTTATAAAGTGCTTTGTCCGCAGTTTTGATTAGCTGTTCAGGTTTTGTTTCAAGGGTTGGTATACAGCTAAATCCACCTATACTTAAGGTTAGTTGGCTTGAAATTTTAGAAAACTGATGAGGAATGGCTAAGCTTTTTATTTTGCTTTGTATCAGTTCAGAAAATTGCTTGCAGTGCTCAGCATCAATACAAGGTAGAATAATTGCAAATTCTTCACCGCCATAACGGGCGGCTAAGTCACCTTGACGTTTACAGACCTCATCTAAGGTCAGCGCGACTTGTTTTAACACATCATCGCCGTGCTGGTGGCCGTAGTTGTCGTTAAACAATTTAAAATAGTCGATGTCGCAAATAATTAAACTGAGTGGTTGTTGTGCGCGTACGGCACGTTTAATTTCATATTGTAAAGCTTGATCAAAACGACGTCGGTTGGCGATACTGGTTAAGCTATCGATATTTGCTTGTAATTCGAGTTCTTTATTTGCTTTGAGTAATTGCTGTTGAATTTGCTCAATGCGTTTTTTATATAACGCATTACTTAATGCTCGCGTTATTATTTCGCCAATTAACTTGATCCGGATTAAATCCGTATTAGTCCAGTTCCTAGCGTTTTTCACGCAGTCGCAACCAATAAAACCGAACATATTATTATCTGCTTTCAGTCCAACACATAACAGTGACTGAATACCTTCGGCTTGAAATTCAGCCTTTTCGGCATTTGCGCAAACAGGTAATTGGTTAACATCAGAAACATTAAACACCTCAGACTCTTTCATTGTTATATAAAAATAAGGGAGTGCATCTTGCGGAATATTCTGCAATCGATCTTTAAAGGGGCTTACATTGTCATTAACCCACTCATGAGTATTGCTCATTAATTTGCCATCACGACTAAATTGAAACAAATAGCTACGATCTGCTTTGCTAAATGTACCAATAGTTTGCAGTACCAACTCGATTTGATGATCAAGATTGTCGGTTTGGATGTCGATTAGTTGAGTGGATATTTTGGCGATGACTTCATCAAAGTTATCAGCTGAAGCTGCATTATTTGTCGGTTCAAAAATAAAAACCTTAAGTGATGGCGTTAATTGGTTGCGCTTTATGTTGAGTTGATCGCTTTCCAATGAAAAAGCTTTGTCGGTAAAGTCAGCATGAGTTATGAGACTGTATAGTGACAATGTTTTGAGTGTATGTAAATCTGTCAGGTCAAGGGTTTTAAGTAGTGTGCTGGAAAGGTCTAACTGATTTGGTAAGTTAAATAATGCCTGTGTATTAGCGTTACAGTAAACGAGGTTGGTTTGTAAATCCAACAAAATAATAGCGATGGGCAGCGAAGATAGCGTATCCCATGTATTTTTTGTTGTTTGCACTTCATTATTTAACGAATATGTCACTGTTGCTTCAACCCCTTATTAACATATTGAGCATACAAGCAATCTATTTGAATTGGTACTGTTTTAATATTAGCTGGTGATGTCAGGTTTATCATCTTTAAAGGGAATTTTTTAGTGCGTTTGGTTAAGGGACGTATTACAATTGAGATTGTATATCATTGCGACGTAATACTTTCACCAGCATGATATCTATCTTCTCAATTAAGCACAGGTAAACTACACCTTCATGACCGATATTACGACGCACCAAGCTTCACGTCGAAGATTATTAATTGCACTTTCTATCACCTGTGCCTTTATGGTGATCCAAGTCATCGGGGCATATTATGCAAACTCATTAGCTGTTTTAGCAGATGCAGGGCATTTATTTGTACATAACAGCTCTTTATTTATTGCGTTAATAGCTTCAAGTTTAGCAATCCATTTAGCTAAAAACTTTAATGATGGCTATCAAAAGGCGGAGTTAACCGGTGGCTTAATTAATGGCTGTCTTTATCTGGCAATTAGTTTAATTATTTTATTTGAAGGTGGGGAACGTATTCTGCATCATCACGAAGGCCAAGGTGCACCAGTCAATAGTTATTTAATGTCGGTTATAGCTGCAACGGGCTTTTTGTTTCATGGTGCTGCTGCTTGGGTACTCTATAAAGGGCGTAAAGCAAGCATTAACGTGTACGCTGTTTTTTTACATTCATTTTTTGATTTAATTTCTACGGTCTCCACTTTTATCGCGGGTGTGTTAATTTATTTAACGGGTTGGACAATTATCGATATTTTATCGAGCATGTTAATTGCCTCATTTGTGATGTTTACGGGTTTAAAAGTCATTACCTCATGTGTGAAAGGGTTAGTACTGAGCAAAGCAAAGCTGCCCGATGTTACAGATATTGAATGTTCAATAGCTCAAGTAGAACATGTTGAAAATGTTCATAATGTAACAGTGGTTCGCCGTGAAGAAAAACTGGTTGTTGGTGCACATGTGGTGTTGAAGCGCCATTGTACGAAAGAGAAGCATGATGAGGCTTGCCGCTTAAAAGTAGAGCAGATACTTGCAAAGCAATTCAATATTGTTGAGAGCGTATTACAAATTGAAAGCAACGGCTGCCAACATTAAATGTGCTAATACGCTACCGCGTTAATTAATACTTGGCAAAATAGATTTTTTCCCTTACTTTTAATACTATTATTTAGTTGTTTGAGTAAGCTTTTGGTAAACATTCAGCATCGCTATTTTGCATTAACTGGCACAATTGTATTAGCGCTGCTCGCTGGCTTTTTCAATTTACTTCCTTTTTGGTTTCTTGACAGTTCAGAGTTTCTTCTCGGTCAATTGTTCGTTTTATTTTGTCTACTTAGCTTTGGCTTGCGTTATGCCGTGTTAGCTTGTGCAGTGAGTGCCGCGTTCATATTTTATCGCTGGGGACACTGCTGGCCTTCCATTGTATTCATGGGGGAAGTATTTTGGCTTTATTATTTTTGCTACTGCCGCGCAAAAAGATTGTTTTTTCTCGGCATGGCATATTGGCTCATAATTGGTCTACCTGTACTTGGGCTGACTGGTATATTTATTATGGAATTGCCAAATTTAGCCGTACTCACCGCGTTAGTGAAATATTTTTTAAATGCTGCTATTGTCCTTAGTGTTGTTGATTTAATTAGCTTTTTCTTCAATGGTCAATCTTGGCATCGTAATTCTTCGTCTTTGTATAAAATTTTAAATTATATCGTTAGCTTATTGGTTATTTTAGTGGTGTTGATAATCACGATAGCACTGACTAATAACCATTATTCTCGCGTGGAATATGAGGTTAAAAGCCAGTTATTAGACAAGTCCAAAGATATAGCGGTTAAAATTGACCTTTATCTTAATGATTATCGTCGTGGGGTAGTTTTGACAGCTAAAGCAATTGAGCAGGGCGTTGATGAAGAG
This sequence comes from Pseudoalteromonas sp. APC 3893, assembly GCF_030408095.1. Classification (NCBI taxonomy): domain Bacteria; kingdom Pseudomonadati; phylum Pseudomonadota; class Gammaproteobacteria; order Alteromonadales; family Pseudoalteromonadaceae; genus Pseudoalteromonas; species Pseudoalteromonas sp. APC 3893. The sequence continues at coordinate 41,162 of NZ_JASDCD010000014.1, read as the reverse complement.
ACTGCCTTAGCCAATTTAATGGCTCAATACCCTAACTTTCGGTCTTCAATTGTCAGTGATGAGAACGCAATTGTGCGCGTTTTTAATCCTGGAAGTTTAAAAACAAGTTTAAATGATGATGCTCCGTCAATTGCTGATCGGGATTACTACAGGCAAGGAAAGGAACAGCCAAATGGTTATATTTCGAATATATTTAAAGGCCGAGGTTTAGGGAATGAGGCTATTGTTGGGGTGTCAGCACCAATAACTATTAACGGAGTTTTTCAAGGAATTGTTGAAGGTTCTCTGGTATTTGGTTCATTGTTGCAATTTAGACCTCACTTTTTTGATAATGAGGGGGAGTTAATTGTTCTCGATGCGAGCAAACAAGTCGTCTTTTCTACACTTAGTAAGCATTATACTGTGTTATCAAAATTAACGGATGTTGACCTCTCTCAGTTTAATGGGAATGCAAGGTCAATTATGGAAAAAACGATTGATGGTGAGCAGCACTATGTGCAATTACAAAAAACACAGCAACAGGGATGGTATGTTGCTACTTTGTTTAAGCGCAAATATGCAAATTTAGTTGCAGCAAGTGCTTGGCTTGAGTCTCTGGTGTTAGCCATCATTATTATTTTATTGATCAGCGTTTTTATAACGCAGTTATGTAAGTGGTTGGTGCGTCCAATTAAGGAACTTAGCTCGCAAATTGATGAATTTGACCCACAATTCAATGCGGTTTCGTTTCCTCAAAATGCCAGTTCATGGTTAGAGTTATTCAATCTGCAACAACAGTTTACTTCCATGGCAGTTAAATTAAGTAATAACTTTAATGAGTTAAAGCAAGTTAATACTGAAAACAATGCACTTAATCAACAACTAAAAAACTTTAATGTTGAGCTTGAATATCAAGTTAATGAAAAAACGGATGAGCTGTTGAATGCTGTTGCAGTTGCAAATAAAGCAAGCCAAGCAAAATCACAGTTTTTAGCTAATATGAGTCATGAAATTCGTACCCCTTTGAATGGCATAATAGGTTTAACAGATATTTTGCTTAGCAGTAAATCTAAGCACGATGAAGAGCATAGCCATTTAAAAATGATTCAACAAAGTGCTGATAATCTATTAATTATTCTAAATGATATTTTGGATTTTTCGAAGATAGAAGCAGGTGCATTAAAACTCGATTTACAAAGTGTAAATGTTGAACAGTTACTCACTCGTTTGACAAAAGTGTTTGTTGGCACAGGTTTAAAACCTGAGGTGAAATTTAACCTTGAAATTTCCCCTAATTTACCCGCCACGCTTTTGTTGGATGGTTTAAGGTTCAGCCAGATCATTAATAACTTGCTCAGTAATGCCGGTAAGTTTACCACTGTTGGTGAAATTACCTTACATGTTCAGTATTCAGCATCAAAACTTGCTATTGAAGTAGCAGATACCGGCATAGGTATATCACAGGCACAACAAAAATTACTTTTTAAAGAATTTACCCAAGCCGATATTTCAACAACCCGTAATTATGGCGGGACAGGGCTTGGTTTAGCTATTTGTAAGCGTTTAATTACATTAATGGGAGGACAACTCAAATTAACCAGTGAGGTTGATGTAGGAAGTTGTTTTCGCTTCGAAATACCAGTGAAGCACGCCCAGACTATTAACCAAGTTTCTGATAAAACAGGGGTCCCCGCTTTAACTAATTATAGTTTGCTACTCGTGGAAGATAACTCAATTAACCAACTGGTTATAGCTAAGATGTTAGAAGCGACAGGGTGTACGCTTGCAATAGCGAATGATGGTGAGCATGCTTTAGAATGTTTAGAGACTATTACACCTGATTTAATTTTGATGGATTGCCAAATGCCTAAACTGGATGGCTTTGATTGCACGGCTCATATTCGTGAAAATACTTCAAAGTATGGTGAAGTTATAATTATTGCCATTACAGCCAACGCGTTCGAAGATGATAAAAATAAATGTATAAGCGTTGGAATGAATGACTTTATAGCTAAACCTGTAGATAGAGAGCAATTATACAAATGTCTTAATAAGTGGCTAACCAACTCAATGTAAATGTGAGTATTTAATTAAATTATTAGCTATTTTATCTTAGATTAAACGTTTTGTAGTTTTTGCAGCAAAGGGCTGAGCTCTTTTTCATCTAAAAGCATATTACAGGACATTGGCTTGGCAAAATAATACCCTTGAAAATCGTAGCAGCCTAATTTGGTCAGAAATTGTATTTGTTCTATAGTCTCAACTCCCTCAGCAATGCAATATAAATTTAAGTTTGCTGCTAGTAAGTAAATTGTTTTGATAATAGACTCATTACTTTTATCAGTGCCTATGTTTCTGATAAAGCTTTGATCTATTTTTATTACATCAATAGGAAACTTGCTTAAATAGGTAAGCGAAGAATAACCTGTACCAAAGTCATCAAGTAATAGTTTAAATCCTGCATTTTTTAATAATTGTAATTGCTTTGCCGCTTTTTCTTTATCATCAAGTAAGGTGTTTTCGGTGATCTCCAATTTTAATTGAGTAGGATTAATGCGGTGCTGCGATAAAATTTCCAAAAGCCGAACATTAAGATTTGTTTTTAATATATGTACAGGGGATAAGTTGAGCGATAAATAAAATTTAGGGTTAGCACGAAGCACTGAGGCTAGCTCTGTTAAGGCTCTAATTAGCGCTTGCTCAGTGAGAATATCAATTAAACCCGCTTCTTCAGCTATAGGGATAAATACTGCCGGAGAAATCATTTTTCCTTTGTGCTTCCAACGCATTAATAGCTCAACGCCATTTATTTTTTTTGTTTTGCTATTAACAATTGGTTGGTAATTGTTGAACAATAGGTCGTCTTTTTGCGCATCTTTTAAGGCATTTTCTAATAGTAACTTTTGTGTTATCCGCTCATTCATTTGTTCGGTAAAAAACTTAAAACCATTTCTACCAGCTTGTTTAGCATGCATCATGGCTATGTCGGCATGGCGGATCAGTGTATCTGCGTTATCGGCATCAAAAGGGTATAGGGCAACGCCAATACTGGCTGATATATTGATTGCAAAATCATTTATTTCAACGCGTTTACCAAGCTCTATTGAAACAGATTTTACTAATTCACTCAGAGATTGAGGTGACTCAAGGTTTTTTACTAACAATAAAAACTCATCACCACTTTGGCGTCCTAATAGTGAATTACTATCTAGCATATTGTTTACACGTTGAGTGATATTACATAAGAGCTGATCGCCAACAGCATGGCCAAAAGAATCATTAACAGGCTTAAATTTATCTAAATCAATAAAAAGGAGTGCCGCGAGAGTCCCATCTTGGTGGGCTGTTTTTATAATATAGTTAATTTTTTTGTACATTAAAGAGCGGTTAGGTAGTTTAGTAAGAGGATCGTAGTTAGCTAAATACCGTAATTCATTTTCTGCCCTTTTTTGTTCAGTTAAATCAGAAATAACAATAACATAGTAGCCAATTAAAGGTGCTTCTTTAGTAATGGCGGTGATGCTAACATGAATAGGGTGCGAAGGATTAGCTTTGGTTTTAATATATGCATCACCACGCCAGTTTTCTTTCGCTTTTAGGGTTTTAAGAACATTAATATAATTGAGGTATTGGTGCTTACCAAGGGCTGATAAGAAACGTTTTATATTTAATTTATCTGCTTGTGAGTTGATAGAAAATGCTTCAGCAAAACTGTTGTTGACCGAAAGAGGTTGATAATTACAGTCTAATATTAATAGCCAGTCATTGATTTGGCTAAATGCTTCGCCTAATATCGCGGCTTGTTGCGCGTTTGCTTTTTGTTGGGTGATGTTGGTATAGATCCCTGATACTCGGATCACCTCGCCAGTTTCGTTTCTTTGCGTTACTTTACCAAGATCTTGATACCATAACCAATGGCCTTGAGCATGTTTTATACGGTATGTTGCTTGCCATTGTTGATTGTTATTTTGGGTTATGAAGTTTTCCCAGTCTTGGCTTAGCTTGTTAAAATCGTTAGGGTGTATTAATTTAGAGAACTCCGAAAAATCGATATTATCAGATAAGCTTTTATAACCAAGCTCTTGCTTTAAACGATGTTGAGTACCTGAATGAGTTAGTAAGTTTACCTCCCAGACGCCACTGTTACTGCTACTCAATGCTAAAGCAGTTTGCTGTTGTGATTGCAACACATTTTTGTGAGATTGCTCTATGGTGATTCGCTTAGTACGGTATTGCCAAAAAATAAAAAGTAGAATGAATACGCTCATAAGCCCATATAAAGATAATGCAATTGGTGAGCGCCAAGGGGCGTAGGCAACTTTAAAGTGCAATGTAGCAGGCGTAGTTAACTTTGTGTCACTATTTAAGTATGAGGCGACGGATAATGTGTATTTACCTGGTGGTAATGTAGGTAAAAAGACTTTATTGTCCCGGTAATTGTTATAACTAAATGAGCTAGGCCCAGTTAAAGAAACTTGATAACGGGCTTTATCAATATTTATAAAATCGAAATTCGAAAAACTGACTTCTAATCCCATATCATCGGCGCTTAACTCCAGTTGTTTATTTTCGTAGCGCATTGGGTAATATTGGATATGTTTTGAAAATAATGAAACGTTGGTTATATGGGTGTTGAGTTTGTTTGTAACATCACTTACATCTAAAAAATCTTGCGGGGCGATTGTTAATAAACCTTGAGTAGTGCCAAAGGCAAGACGGCCATCATCAAGAATTGTGTGTGCATCAAGATTAAACTCGTTGACCGTTAAGCCATCTTTGACCGTATATGAATCGACCTGCATTGAATTTACATCAATTTTGTACAAACCATTTTGACTGCTCGCCCATAAAAAACCAAACTGGTCAATCTGTAACGCAAAAATAGATTTAGTATTTATTCCATCGGCGAAATTTAGGCGATGTTTCTCCTTGTAACTGGTTGCATCTAAGGCAATTAAGCCTTCATGGGATGATGCAAGCCATAAGGTATTATTATAATCAATAACCCAATCATCAATCGTTATATACATCAATGGGTTGTGGTTTTTAACTTGGTAGATAGTGGTGAGCTTTTGCGTTGTTTCATTGTAGCGGTACAAAGCACCTGATGCACTAATGAGAAAATCATTGGGGTAATTAGTCAGCGGTTTTAAAAATGTATGCATTACAAGGGGATCTAATTGGTCAATAAGGCCTTTAATGACTCTGGTTTTCCCTGTAGTGCCATCGTATAGATAAAAGTTTTCAGAATTAAGGAAGGCAAATGTGTCCTTTGAGATTTGATGATAGCCAAACGAACCACGTTGATTAATAACGCGTTGAGTTAGGCCATGGCTTTTTATTGGCGATAAGCGTTGTGTTTTCTTATCAAAAAGGGCAAGGCCATCGTAAACTAGTAACCATAAATATCTATTAGGTTTTCCCAAGTCTGCATCAGTGACACCAAACACGGCAAACTCACCAAAAAAAGATTTTTTATCTTCAGTTGATAAAAATGTTTGGCTTTGTAAGGTGGCCGTATTTAGTTTCGTTAGCCCATTACCGGTACCAACCCAAAGTGTATTTAAGGCATCTTGATATACACTTAGAACGAGATTGTTATGTAATTTGCCATTGTGATTTATTTCTATGTTTTTAAATCTTTTCGCAAGCGTCGACCATCTAAATACACCTTGTGAGCGAGAAGATAGCCACGCCAAGCCGGTGTTGTCTAACATTACGTTCATTATGGTGTTGTCAGAGATATTAAACTTACTTTGATCAAAACTAAGAATAAATTCTTTTTCACCAGTATTACGATGATATTGAAATAACCCACTCTCGGTTGCGATATATTCACCATACGGGCTGTTTATGTAATCCCATATGTTGTGTTCACTTATAAGAGTTTTGATCTGCTTTGTATTTAGTTGATCTACCTCATTAAAAGCAATTCTATAAAGCCCTTCAACCGTACCAACCATTAAACCTAGCTGTTGGTCGGCTCTTAAAAATTTCACATTACTGTTATCTGCGTTTTGTTTGAGTTTAGGTAATAAAGGTATTTTGGTTGTGTATCCATCAATTAATGATTGTGAAAATAAGCCGTCGCTAGTACCAATATAAAGATAGTTGTTATGAACTGTAAGGGCACGAACGACATGATCCTTTTTTTGAATAGAAAATTCATGACTGAACGTTTTTTTCACCGCATTATAAATATACACATTTTGGTTAATAGCTAGGTAAAACAGATCACCTTGTTGTTCAACCGCCATAATTGGAGAAAATATTTTATCTACTTCGTTGAGCTTGCCTGAATATATTTTATTTGTCGCTAAGGTCGTAGGGTCAATAATATAAGCACCAGAGTACTCTGTAGAGACAAAAATTTTTCTGTCTTTGGTTTCGTATATTAGTAATATTGAGAATTGATCAAAGTCAGGTAAAATCTGTACTTGATAGCCATCATACCTATTTAAGCCTTGGTTGGTTGCTATCCATATATAACCTAGCTTATCTTGCAAAATATCATTTACAAGGCCTTGCGAGAGGCCTTCATCGGTAGATAAACGTTGTAGTTGTTGAGCATAATTTTTTGTATTTGCTTGCACATTACATAAAGTCGATATGAAACCTAACAATATGATAAAAAAGGTTCTCAAACGCACGTATATGTTTACCCAGCTAAATTTACTATTATAGATAAATATAGCATAGCAATTCGTTAGTAATGATTTAATTACTAAGTATTTATAAACTTTGTTGCAACAAAGTAGACTGAACGTCAGGGAGCAGAATATGAAAAAAGTGTTTTCACCAGAAAGTGCACAGAGCCTTTTGTTGGTCATTGATATTCAACAAAAACTCGCACCAGCAATGACTCGCTATGAGCAAGTAAAAGAAGTTGCTAAGCAGCTGGGTCAAGCTGCAGTACTGTTTAATGTACCTTCACTTGTCACAGAACAGTATAAACAGGGCTTAGGCGAAACAGATGAGGTATTAAAAAGTCAGTTAGTAGATGCGCAGTATTTTGATAAAATCCATTTTAGCGCGTATAAAGAACCTGGATTCAAAGAACTAATTGCGTGCTATAAAAAGCCACACATTATTGTTGTTGGTATGGAAGCGCATGTTTGCGTGCTGCAAACTTGTTTAGACTTACTGGCACAGGACTATAACGTATTTATTATTGCAGATGGCGTATGCTCACGCCAAGACCGTCATCGTGATATTGCAATAGCACAATTACAGGAGGCCGGCGCTATAATCTCGAACGCAGAAAGTGTGATATTCCAATGGGCTGAGGTAGCAGCCACAGAGCAGTTTAAAAAAGTGCTGAAAATCGTTAAGTGACAACACATTTTTTTGCATTGTAAGGAGCATGCTATAATTAATGGATTAGGGATTTAAAATGATCTAAATGGAGGTTCAAAACGTTTAGAGTTGTTTATTAGGGGTGCGTATGACTCATATTAGTCGCTTGTTTACGGTTCTATTTACTTTACTCTTTATAGAGTCACTAGCACTAGGGTTTTATTTTTCAACCCTAATACCTGCATTAATTGTTGGTATTCCCCTTACCTTATTTCCTATTTGGTTGCTACGAGAACAGCCAGATAGCGCCTTAACAGCCCATGTTGCCAGCGCATCTCTAATGCTATTTGCTTTTTTACACATTCAGCAAACCTTTGGTTTGATTGAAGTGCATTTTGAAATATTTATTTTGTTGGCTGTGTTAATTATGTTTGTTAAATGGCAGGTATTTATAACTGCCATTGCCTTTGTCGCTGTGCATCATCTTTCATTTTATTATTTACAAACTCAAGGCTCCGGTTTTTATGTATTTGACCCCGATAGATTAGCTTTCAGTACAGTACTGATACATGCGCTCTATGCTATAGCTGAAGCAGTCGTAGCCGGCTACATTGCTGTCTCTTTGCGAAGAGAACGTAGAGGGGGCCGATCATTAAGTAGTGCGACTGAACAGATAATGGCAGATCCTGAGCATATCCAATTATCAGTACGTGCTGATGATACTAAAAATATAGTTATTCAGGGTTTTAATTCTTTATTAGATACTTTAAGTAAAGTAATTGAACAAGTTAAAGTTCAATCCGGTTCGTTGCATGCTAATTCGCAGGAGTTAGTGGCTGTACACGATGAGTTAGCTGATGCGGCGGTGCTGAGAGCTCAGCAAACGGACGATATTGCACAATCCGGGGTATCGGTTGCACAGGGTTTTAATTTAGTTGAACAAGAAAGTGAAGTGCTTAAACAACAAGTCGATGCAATTACGCTTGCCGCTGATGATGCGTTGAACGATGTGCAAAAAACAGATGATAAAAGCCAAGAATTACGTGGCCACTTAAACCATACTGAAGAAGAAATTAATCATCTAGTGGCCGCTGGTGATGTAATTTCTAATTTGCTCAATGAAATATCAGGTATTGCCGAACAGACAAACCTTTTAGCTTTAAATGCAGCAATTGAAGCTGCAAGAGCGGGTGAACAAGGCAGAGGATTTGCTGTGGTTGCTGATGAAGTCCGCTCTTTGGCCATAAGCAGTAAAGCAACAACAGATAAAATTGCTCGTACGCTTAATGATTTGGTTAAAAATAGCCAAACCTCAACACAATCTATGAGTCAGTGTTTGAGTGTAGTAAATGAACTCACACAAATTAGCTTCACTATGAAAGAAAATATTTTGGGCATGACACAACAAATTGACACGGTGGCAAAAAGCACGGATTCAGTGGCTCGAGTAGTCGCAGAGCAAGTAAGCAATACTGAACAAATTGCTGCTAGCGCAGATGGCTTACGCATGAGCCAACAACTCGACTCTGAAATAGTAGAAAAGCTTACGGCTAAAGTGCAGATGATTGACGTGAGTATTGATGTACTTGAGCAAAGCATTGCTAAATTTAAATAACCCGAAAGTTAGGCTCTACCTGTTGGTTTTGATTTGGCTCGTCGTGGTTGTCTCGGGACTCGTGTATTTTCAGCTCGCGAGCATCACGACGTTTGATCCCCAAAATGAAATGACCCAATCAAAATGGTCAGAACAATTTAAACGAAACATAAAATGGTCACCTTCTGAAAATCCTAAGCTCATTATTGTTATTGATGAGTCATGTGGTTGTTCTAAGCGCGCTGTAAGCCACATGAATCAACTACAAACACATGCTGTGCGAAATACCTATGATGTGCAAATTATAAATCAATCTTTAACAGCTACTAATTTATTACCTAATACTCCAGGTGCCGTATTGTTAGATGCTAGTGGAGAGCTGGTATACGCAGGGCCACTTTCACAAGGTTTAGCCTGTTCTGCTTCCAGTGGTTTTGTTGAGCTCGCCATTGATAACCTGGTCGCTGGTTTTAACTCAAATTTAGTCGTCACTGATAGTAAGGGCTGTTACTGTAAAGGTTCATAATTGACCCCGTAATAAATGCGAGGGCTAATAAGTATGATCTATAAATGATCTTTAACGTTATTCGGTCGAACACTTTATTGCTTATATGTGCTGACAAATTGCATCAACACATAGATTAATTAATAAAACAATTTTAATGAATTAGTTAGACACATCTTTACATGACTGCCTTTTGATAAATGCACTTGGGATAATCACTTTTTGCGGCGGTGCGTCGTTGTTACTAATGTTATCAAGCAGTAATTTCGTTGCCTCTTTACCAACCTCATAAGGGTTTTGAGTGACGACAGTAATAGGCACTTTTAAGTATTCAGCCATTGGAATTTCATCAAATGCTAATAGTGATACATCATCAGGAATGGATATTTTTTCATTATTTAAAGCTTTTAATAATTCAGTGGTAATAGGTAAGTGCTGGGTAAAGAATACGGTTGGAGGGTTAGGAGCATCAAGCATGTTTTTAGGTGTCTGGACAAACCCTGACTCACGATGCCAATATTGCACTAACGCTTTATCTACCCCAATATTATGTTTTTCTAAAGCATCGCAATAGCCTAAGTAACGGTCTTTTCTTGATTTCATACTTTGAAAGTCTTGAGTCAGAAAGCAGATCCGTTTGTGGCCTAATTTAATTAAATACTCAGTGGCATCGAAAGCGGCTTTTCGATAATCAGAAACCACGATATTTTTTTCATTGCCATCATGCTCTAATTGGAAATGAACAATCGGTAAGCCGTTGCTAATATACTTATCAATTAACTGAGTATTCTTACCCGATGAAGCAATAATGATCCCGTCTACTCGCAGTTGATATAAGGTTTCTAATGATTTTGCCTCTATTTCTGAGTCAAAATCAGTGTTGTAAATCAATACATTGTAATTGCTTTTTTTACAGTAGTCGTCAATTCCACGAATCGTACGGCTGGTATAAAAACCGGTAATATCCCTAACAATTACCCCTATGGTTTTTGTTGTATTCATTTTTAAACTACGGGCGATAGGGTTTGGTACATAATCAAGCTCTTGAATCGCGAGCTTTATTCGTTCCTTAGTTTTTTCTGACATATAGTCAAAGCGGCCGTTTAGGTATTGAGAAACTGTACTTTTTGAAACTTCGGCGAGCTGTGCAACATCAATTAATTTTATTTTTTTTTGCATCTGTATTTTCTTTAAAAGTCTAAATACGTTTAATATTGATATTTTGCAATATTGTGATATTTTAATCAACTAAATCGATTTAGTTGCGGTGCTTATAGTGTGCACTGAATTGGAAAGGTTAACCCCTTAAAATTCACCTAAAGTAAGTTTTTTATATAGGTCATCCTCAAATGAGCCCTCGTGCGTATATTCGGCATAATTTTGCATTAGCGTGGCCACTCGCACTTAATGCATTATTAGTCCAATCAATGTTGATGATTGATACATTGCTTGTTGCGTCGTTGGGAGAAGTACCCATTGCCGCTATGGGGATTGCTACCACAATTATTGCATTTGTACTGGGTCTTGAAATCGCTATTGGTAATGGGGTGCAATTACTTGTCGGGCGAGCGTTCGGCTCAGGCAATAAAGCGGGTTTAACAATAGCCTATTGGTCAGGCCTTTTTATAAGTATTTCAACAGCATTGGGCTGTATCGCTATTTTGACTGTGAGCAGTGAAAGCTTAATTGCGTTTATAACTGACGATGTTGATATAGCGCAATTAGCAGAGCAATATATATCAATTACTAAGTATATTGTTTTGATAACAGCTTACACGCAAGTTTGCACGGCCTTTTGTAATGGTCGCGGTAACTCTAAAGTCTCTTTAAAGGGCTTTATCTTCGAATTACCCATTAATGCATTACTTAGCTACTTTTTGATCAATGGGTTTAATAACAATGAAGGGCTTGGTTTAGAAGGTGCGGCATGGGGGAGCTTGATAGCTGTCAGCTTAAGGGCTGTATTTTTTTACGTTGTATTAGGTACAGATGAAAAAACGGACTTATCCTTCCCTAAAAAAACACTATTCTTACGTGAAATTGGGCCGCAGTTTTGTGAAATATACCCAATTGCAGCTAATTTCCTTTTGCTGAGTGTTGGCTCGACGGCGTATCAATTATTGTTTGCTCAATTAGATCTCTATGCATTTGTGGCTATCACCTTAATTTTCCCTTGGTTACGGGCAGGAACGCAGTTCCCTAACGCCTGGGCGCAAGCATCTGCAATTAGTATTAGCCAACTTTTAGGTCATAAAGAAACGGGGAATTTAAAACTATTTTCCCGTCATAGTACGCAAGTTGCCATGTTCTTAGCGGTTATTATTGCAGGGTTGTTTAGTGTACTGAATCAGTACATGGCGTTTATTTATCCCGATATAGAACAAGAAACGCAAATCGCATTAATGATTATTGCACCCTTATATATCATTTTGCCTATCATTAGAGCCTACAATACAGTGGCAGGAAACATACTTCGTGCATTGGGTAAGAGTAATTTAGTGCTAAAAGTTCATTTTGTTACGCAGTGGGTTATAGCATTACCTGTGTGTGCATTATTAGTTTTGTATTTTGAGGTTTCAATTTTTTGGGCTTTCGCATTACTACCCATTGAAGAGCTGCTTAAAACAATTCCGTTTTATCGCTATAAAAAAGCGTTTATCCTAGATTTATAGCGAAAGTAGTAATGAAGATAAAGCAACCATTGTGCTATATCAGCTAAGCTGACCTCAACACTATGGTTGCTGGGGTAGGTTATTTAATCGAGAGTAATAGCCTTATAACTCTTGCCAAAGCTATCCGTTGAAACAATATGCTTTGAATTTAAAATTGTGCCATCACTTGCTTGCCACTTTAGAGGAGTACTTGCTGTGGTACCTTTTGGTAAAACAAAGTTGTTAAAGTCGCTATTGATTTTAAACGTGTCTTTTCCAATATAGGTCACTCCATCAGGTAAATCCACCTGACTAAGGCGATTAGCCAAAAACGCTTTTTCACCAATATACTCAAGCTCTTTCGGTAAGTTTAAGTGGGTTAAACGATTATCTCGAAAAGCACTTTCTTCAATGGTTTTAAGTCCTGCGGGTAAATCCACTGTGATTAAAAAATTAACATTAAAAGCGCTATCTTCAATGGTTGTGATACCTGACGGAAAAGTTACACGGGTTATACGGTTATTTTGAAAAGCAAAATCCCCAATAGATATTACACCTTTTGGCAAGTCGACAATAACGAGGCTGTTATCTCTAAAAGCACTGCCTTGGACGCTTTTAAGTCCTGTAGGCCAGGTTACATGATTAATACTATTTGTTGCAAACGCACCTTTGCTAACAGTTGTGATCCCCGCAGGTAAATCTACACGGGTTAGTGTGTTAAATTCAAAAGCACCTTTGCCGATTGATGTTAAGCCAGAAGGTAATTCGACACTTGATATACGATTATTTTGAAAAGCAAAATCGCCAATAGCGGTGAGCCCTGAAGGTAAGCCTACGGCTTTTAGGCCATTGGCTTGAAAGGCATTATTGCCAATTTTTTTGATAACTTGTCCATCGAGTTTATTGGGAATAATAACCGAAGGACGATAATTATCACCTGTAGCATCAGTGAGTGTTGTACTTGTAAGCACGCCTTTGATGACAGTTACATCATTATTTTTTAAGGTATAAGCAGTTTGTGATTTGGCGGTAAAAGTGAATGCAAGCAATACAATTGTACTCAAAAATAGTGTCCTGATCTTCATATTATGTGATCTCCAGCAATTGTGCATAAGCTATGTTTTGAAGTTAAAAAATGGACCATATTCATATATGGCCGCTATTTATATCATCTAGAAGTGTTAATTTTACCAGCGGTAACTTGCACCAAAAGTAATGCGGCGATCAGTAAGACCTTGGAAACAAAGTAATGCTCCGCCATTGACACAAGATTGAGCCACTTCGGACTCGGTTAAATTAACCCCTTCGATGCCAATGTTTAACTGCTCTGTTACATCATAACTAATGCTGGCATTAAGTTGCCCTCTGTCTTCTTGTACAACCATGAAGCCCCATGGGTATGTAGTTGTACTGCCGAAATCTTCAGAACGATATGCTTCACGCCAGGTGTAACGCATTCTTGCACTTAGGCCAAATTTTTCGTAATACAAGGTGAAGTTATAGGCGGTTTCAGATAAATCTGGGAGCCCATGCAGCGCTGAGACTTCAATTCCGTCAATCCCCGTTGTTGCTGCAAATACCTCATTTGGACGACTTGCGGCATAATCTAATGCTTCACCGCCATCAAACTTTTGATACGTATAGTTTGCTAAAACACCAAAACCTGATGCCCAACCTAACTCACTTTCAAAGCTAGATAAGTCATACTGAACCGCCATTTCAACACCTTCTTGGGTGGTTTCGCCAGTGTCATTGATCGTTGTTGACCAAGGTACACAAACACCCACGCCCACAGGGCCAAATACATTAATATCAGCAATAGGGTTCCAAATCCCCCCTTGTTCGCAATCAGGGCCTGTTGTATCACGGTACCCTGTTTCTGGGTCTTCATATGGGTCGACTTGTTGATTAGCAAATAGGTTGTTACGTGTTTTATGAAAATAGCCAATACTAAATACACTGGCTTGTGCGAAATACCATTCGGCTGAAAGATCAAATGAAGTCACCTCTTCGGGTTCTAAGTTAGGGTTACCAACTGAAACCGGTGGGTTAGGGCTAGTGCTATACGTTACCGAAGTTGAAAGATCATTAAAGTCAGGGCGGCGTATATCTTTCCCCCAACCAGCACGAAGAACTAAGTCCTCTGTTACATCGCCAACAAGGTTAATGCGCGGTAAGAAAAAGCTGTAATCACCTACGTTTGTGACCTTTGATACTGTGGGGTTGCCATCCGTATCGGTAGTAACAGAATTACCAGTAGAGGTTACTTCTGTTTCTAAATATCGCACACCCACGTTACCGCGTATATAATCGGTTGAAAAGTTTGCTTGGGCGTAAAGTGCGTTTGTCGTTTCTTCAATATCAAAAAATGCACTTACTTCAGACGTTGGCGCTGTAATAGGTGTTGATCCGCCATGGGCGGTTACTGCATCGTTTAAAATACGTAACACATTATCTTGATCGGCTGAAACCATCTCAGGGTTTACCATGAGAAAATCACTTACAAATAACTCTCTACCATCAGCATCGCCAAAGTTATCTGGACCCGCAATTAGCAGTTCAGCAAATAAGTCACCTCGCGGGCTATCTGCTGCTGTTCTTAAACCCACATTAGAGCGGATTTGATCTGTCATACTCGTTGCTTTACTGTGGCGTAATCCGAAATCTATACTAGTAAATATTGACCAATCTAAACCGTAAGTTAGATCAACACGAAAAGCGTCTTCAGTGTTTTCTGTTTTATCGCGAGCGGATTGTACATCACGCAGCATATAATTTGCTGGGTTCATCATATCTGCGACTGTTGGGGAGTTCGCCTCATCGAATGCAACACCAAATGCGAGTGAACCTCCAGTTAAGTCATAAATAAATGGTGTGCCATTTTCATTAGATGAATTAAGTGCAGCATTTGGGTTTATAAAGTTAAGTCTGGTGTTGATGCGTGGGTTTGATGAATCAGACGTTGATGTTGATGCTTCAACAACTACTTTAAGGTTGTCACCTTGCCACTCTCCACCAAGTCTAAATATTTCGCTTTTTGTTACCCGAGAGCTGGTATCAGCATTAACACGTAAGTTTGGATCGCCACCACCATCTTCAACAGGAATAACCCCTTGAGTAGCCGCTTGAATACTACCTAGGTTTTGGCCTTTCAAGGTGCCAAAATTAACTGTTTCAAATGCTGTTGGAACACCTACACCAATAACATCACTGACACCGGATGCTTGTATTGCTACACCTTCAGCATAGCGTTGTTGATCATTTATAGTGGCGTCAAAATAAAGTTTTGAGTCAGAATTTGGAGCCCATTCAAATGAGCCTGATATATTCTTAGTCTCATACTCGTGATTATCGTAATCTTGGTTTAGAAACTGAATACCTAAAAAATCAAAATCTTGAGCGTTTGCAGTACCACCATCTGAAGTAATCACGTTATCACGGTCAACACGCGGACGAAAAGCGGTTACATCTTTTTCAGCATAACTTGCACTAATTACAACGCCAAACTCACCATGTTCAGTAAACCAATTATCACCATATGTGCCAGAAAGACGAGGTTTTATACCATCGGTTGACAGGCTACTAGATTCACCTTGTACTCTAACTGATGCGAGAGGTTCACTTAATTGAAGTGGGCGAATTGTACGCAAGTTAATAGTACCGCCTACAGAGCCTTCAATGGTTTTTGCATCTGGCGATTTTGTAACTTCGACACCGGCAATAATGGAAGCTGATACATCCTCAAAATTAATTCCACTACGACCCGCTCCAGAGCCAACAGTTGATACGCCATTTATTTCAGTGCGGTTAGCGTTAGTACCACGGATTTGTACACCTGTGCCAACACCCGCAGTGCGTGTAATTTGCACACCAGTTACATTTTCTAAAACCTCCGCAAGATTTTGATCAGGCAATTTACCAATATCTTCGGCCTCGATAATTTCGACTAAATTATTTGAATCACGCTTTTCTAAAAGTGCGCTTGTCAGCGCACTGCGTATACCGCTTACTTGAATAACTTCAAGGTCATCATCAGCTTGAACTTCCTGAGCATGAATGTTTGGTGCAGCTAAAAATGCGGCTAACGCGGCACTATACAAAGGTAAATATGACCGACGATTTTGCAGTGCAGAGCTTATTTTATTTAATTTTATGTTCATGATTAACCCTTTAACTATGTGTGTTGTCGTTATTGTTCGTGTAAACAAATCGCTTAAAAAATGTAACCAACCAAAAATAAAACCGATTTACTAAATCGATTTATTAAAAACCTAACACATAATAACCAGATGTCAATAGGGTTATATTTGAGCGATTGTAATAAATGTGTTAACGGTTAGTTTTAAGATGCTAGCTTATTTATAAATTTTATTATTGTTCATTAATTAAACTTCTGATATTTCCTCGTTTATCTTATTTATTAGCGAAGAAGGATCTTAAACGGAGGAGATTTGATTTAAGAAATGTTGTTGACTTAGTAATTTTGCATCAGTACTATAATTTTCAACTAAATCGGTTTAGTAAATTTTAGGTTTGGTAATCTAAATAAGGAAAACCAATGGAAATTAAAGACATAAAAGTATTTGTATGCAGCCCAGGAAGAAACTTTGTAACAGTTAAAATAACGACAGATGAAGGGACTTATGGGTTAGGCGATGCAACGGTAAATGGCCGTGAAATGGCGGTGGTTGCTTATTTAGAAGAGCATCTTGTGCCTTGCTTGATTGGTCGCGACCCACAAGAAATTGAAGATATTTGGCAATACCTATACAAAGGTGTTTACTGGCGCAAAGGGCCAATCACGATGGCTGCAATTGCTGCCATCGATATGGCATTGTGGGATATTAAAGGCAAAGTAGCTAACTTGCCTGTCTACCAATTGTTAGGTGGGAGAAGTCGCAAAGGTGTCACGTTTTATGCGCATGCAAATGGCGAAAATATTGACGATACCTTAAATAAAGCCCAAGAGCATATTGATAACGGTTTTAAGGCTATTCGTTTGCAATCAGCTATTCCAGGGCTAAAAGTGACCTATGGTGTGCTTGGCGATAAAAAAGATTATTTTGAATTACAAGGTAACCGCCCGCTACCACCTGAAGAAGAATGGTCAACTGCCAAGTATTTTAATTCAATTGTTGAGTTATTTAAACAAGCCCGAGAGCGCTTTGGTTATGAAGTGCATTTTACTCATGATGTTCACAGCCGCCTTACCCCAATTGAAGCTGCTAAGTTAGGTAAGTTACTAGAACCTTACAACTTACTATTCCTTGAAGATGCAGCCATCGCAGAAAACCAAGATAGTTACAAGGTTATTCGTAACCATACCACCTCGCCCTTAGCGATTGGTGAAACTTATAACACCATTTGGGACTGTAAAGACCTGATTCAAAATCAATTAATTGATTATATTCGTGTAGCAGCAACGCATGCTGGTGGAATTACAGCACTTAGAAGAATTACCGACTTTGCCAGTATTTACAATGTTAAAACTGCGCCACATGGTGCACCAGATCTATCCCCAGTGTGTTTTGCAGCTCATATGCATTTAAACATTTGGGCACCTAACTTTGGTATTCAGGAGTTTGTTGGTTTTGGTAACGAAGGGTTAAACCGTATTTTTAAACACAATTTCACCGTTGAAAATGGCATGGGAATAATGAGTGAAGCCCCTGGTTTAGGCATTGAGTTTGATGAAGAGGCCGCAGCTGAATATCCGTATAAACGCTCGTATTTACCAGTAAGCCGATTAGAAGACGGAACAGTGTGGAACTGGTAAACACAATTTAGTAGCTATAAAAATAATAGATAATTTAAAAGAATCACAGGTGACAAAATGAGTAATAAAGTCAGAGTATTAGTTCACGGAACTGGTTTTGCAGGACAAGGCCACGCAGAAGCATTTAGATACGCAGGTGCTGAAGTTGTTGGCATAGTAGGAAGAACCGAAAGTGTTGTTAACCAAGTTGCCAAAGATATGGGAATTGCGTACGCGGGCACTCATTGGCAACAAGCACTAGAAGAGTGTAAACCGGATGTGGTATCTATCGCCACACCAGGCGGCGCTCATGTTGAGCCTATCAAACAAGCCATTGCTTTTGGTTGCCATGTATTTTCAGATAAGCCATTAACAGCCGATGGCTCTACCTCAAAAGAGTTGTACGATTTAGCAGTAGCAAAAGGTGTTAAAACCGCTTTTGCATCGAGCTTTAGATACATGCCAGAAATTTTACATGCTAAACGTTTAGTAGCAGCGGGAGCTATTGGTGAACCTCTCGAAGTCGAGTGTATTTCTCACTTTAACCTAGAGCGTGATATTCCATTTGGTTGGTCACATCGCCAAGAAGAGGGGGGTGGGCGCTTAAACAATAACTTTACTCATATGATGTCGATAGTGACCTCTGTGGTCGGTGAAAAAATATTATCCATTATGGGAGAGGTACGTGACGATTTAGGACGAGCACCGATTGTTGAAGGGGTACATAATTTTAAAACACGCCGTGACTTTATTCCTAAGGACATCAATGACCCTTCATTAAAGTGGGGGAAATCGAATGTTGAATGGTCTTATAACGTGCTTGCACAACTTGAAAGCGAATTTGCGAAAAAGCCTGTATCGGTCATGTTTAAACATGGCGGCTTACACCCACGTTTTAATGAAGATCATATTGTATTTTATGGCAGTAAAGGCGCCATTTATATTAAAGGTCATTACGGCGCAGGGCCACTCTATTTATATGGTGAAAGTAATGGGGGGGATGCTAAAGCGTGGCTAGAGCAACCATTACCAAGTGACATAGCTGCAAATATACCTGATGTAGAAGGCGATACCGAAAGAAACTGGCGTTATCTTATTCGTGAAATGGTCAGTGATATTGAAGGCAAAGAGGTACAGCCTTATCAGACTTTTAAAGAAGGCAGTCAATATCAGCAACTCATAGACCTAATTCGTAAAAATGATTACTGGGTAGACGTTAGTAAACTTTAATAAAAGGACGATAACATGTTCTATGATTACGCAGTGATAGTAGGTTATTTTCTGTTAGTTATTGGTATTGGCTTTACCTTTAAAAAAATGGCAGCAAAATCAACCAGTGACTACTTTCGTGGTGGCGGGCGGATGCTGTGGTGGATGGTTGGATCTACCGCTTTTATGGCGCAGTTTTCTGCTTGGACCTTTACGGGAGCAGCGGGCAAAGCATTTACAGATGGATTTGCCGTGAGCTTAGTGTTTTTTGCTAATACTTTCGCTTACTTTTGTGGCTGGGCGTATTTTGCGCACCGTTTTCGTCAAATGCGTGTAGATACTCCAACCGAGGGTATCAAGCGGCGCTTTGGTAGCCAAAATGAATTGTTTTTCTCGTGTGCCTTGATCGTTTTTAGCTTTTTAAATGCCGGTATTTGGTTAAATGCGCTAGGCGTTTTTACCAGTGCAGTATTTGAGGCGGATATAAACGTCACTATTATTGTTACCGGTTTAGCTGTGTTGTTTATTTCGGTGTTGTCGGGGGCGTGGGGTGTTGTTGCCTCTGATTTTGTGCAAACGCTGGTGGTTGCAGTAGTGTCTATCGCGTGCGCGATAGTGGCACTAGTTATGGTAGGTGGCCCGGTCGAGTTAGTCGATAACTTCCCATCAGGATTTGTAATGGGCCCTGATATGAATTATGGCTTATTGTTGGTGGGCACTTTTGTATTTTTCCTCGCCAAGCAAATGATCACCATAATGAACTTAAATGATTCATTTCGTTTTTTAAATGCAAAAGACACAGACAATGCACGTAAAGCGTCCTTATTAGCCATGGTACTGATGGGCATTGGGAGTATTATTTGGTTTATCCCACCTTGGGCATCTGCAATTTTATACCCAGATGCAGCGGTTGCGTATGCTGAGCTTGGTAATAAAGCCGCCGATGCTGTGTATTTAGTGTTTGCACGAAATGCGATGCCGATAGGGACTGTAGGGTTATTGTTAGCTGCGTTATTTGCAGCGTCTATGTCATCAATGGATTCAGCATTAAATAAAAACTCAGGTATTTTTATTCGCAGTATTTATCAACCCATTTTAGCAAAGCGCAACAAAGCAGTAACAGATGAGCACCTTTTAAAAATGGGTAAAATATTAAGCTTTATCAGTGGTTTACTAGTTATTGTGATGGCGTTGTTTTTCAAGTCCTTAAAAGAGCTTAGTTTGTTTGATTTAATGATGTCGTTCTCTGTGATGATCCAAGTACCCATCTTAATACCGTTGATTTTTGGTTTATTTATTAAGAAAACACCCTCATGGGCTCCTTGGGTTACAGTTGCACTTGGCTTATTTGTTTCATGGTTTGTGATGAATATATTAACGCCTGATGTTTTTGCGCGTTTTATTGGTATTGCTGAATTTACGCCAAGAGAAGCAACCGATATGAACTTGATATTAACCATCGGCGCACATTTAGTGATCACTGCTGGGTTCTTCTGTTTAACATCATTGTTTTATAAAGAGGAAAACGACCGATATAAAGAGCAGACAGATGAGTTCTTTAAAGACCTTGAGACTCCTGTAATAGCTGATGGTGAACAAGATGATTACGACCGCCAGCAACGTAACAAACTTGGCTCTATGGTGATGTATATGGGCACCGGGATTGTCTTTATGGCATTAATACCTAACCCATGGTGGGGGCGCTTAATTTTTGTTTGTTGTGCGTTGATCATTTTTGTTACCGGTGTGTTGTTGAAAAAAAGTGCAAAGCCAACACACGCATTAGCATAGCGTTTTAATGATTTTCGGCGTTACAAACAGCAAGCGTAACGCCGTATCCTGCAATACACGTTCGTAATAAATTTAGAAGGAGATACCTGTGAAACTAACAAAATTAAGTTATTCGGTTTTATCGCTAAGTACTTTATTTTTTATATTTGGCTGCACGACTGATACCCAAAAAAGTACTGTTAATGAGTATGTGCAACTTACTCATGGTATTGATGAATCCGCAGGGGGCGTTTCTAGCTACATAATTAACACAACTAACGCGACTTATTATCTTGAAAAGAAAGGAGGGGGGTTATCAAGTCTTGTCGATAAAGAGGGGGTTGATTGGCTTGGTTTTCATAATGAAAAAGGCTCAGGGCATAAAGGAGAGTATCGCGGATTTCCTAATGCGATTCATAAACAAGACGGTAACTATTTCCATGCACTCAATGCTGGCACAGAGCTATCTACATCTGTGGTAGATATTGAATCTGAACAACACGTGCGTATTACCTTTACGTCTGAAAACAAACAATGGCAAGGGCAATGGGATTTTTACCCACGCCGGTTAGATTTTACCATGAGTAAAGTCAGTGAAGGATATAGCTATTGGGTGCAATATGAAGGTGTACCTTATGGCGAAATGGATAGAACAGATTTTTGGTATTCATCTGCAGACACTAAAACTCATTTAATTGATGAACCATTCTTAGGTGATTTACCTTCACCTGAATGGATAGCGTTTGGTGATGTGAATAGCCCGCGTATGCTGTACTTATTACATCATGAAGATGACGAAAATCCGGATAATTACGTAAGTAGGCCTGATATGACAGTATTTGGTTTTGGCCGAAGTAATAAAAATAAATACCTTACTACAGCGCAACGGTTTTCAATTGGCTTTGTTGAGTCATCAGAATATGACACTGTGCAAACAACAATAACACAGCTTTTAGAATAAAGTTTTTATAAGTAGGAATGCTTTTGACCACATCAAAACTTGCATAGTGTGGTTTTAAGCATTTAACTAGATCTAAACAAAAGGCTAAGGGCTCCGCGTACGTATGGAATTATTAAAGCATTTTACTTTAATGGCTAGTTATAACCATCGCATGAACACGCAATTTACAGACGCTATTGCTACATTATCAGATGAAGAAATAAACGAAGACTTGGGTGCATTTTTTAGCTCTATAATCGGAACGCTTAATCATATATTAATCGGCGATATCATTTGGTTATCACGGTTTTCGGCTCATTCAAGTAAGTATCAAACTTTAAAAAATATACTTGAATTACCAAAACCAAATGGACTCGCTGACATATTATTTTCTGATTTTAGTTCGTTCAAAATAGCACGGGATAAAGTCGATCTATTACTTTTGCATTGGCTTAAAAGCGAAGCTGATGAGAACGACTTTGCTAAAAAATTAGCGTATATCAACACCCAAGGCATTAAGAGCAATCGTAATTTTGGAGAGTTAGTTTGTTATTTTTTTAACCATCAGACTCATCATCGCGGACAATTATCAACCTTGCTAAGTCAAAAAGGTCTTGATGTGGGTAGTACAGATTTTTTAATGGAGATCCCTGAACGAAAAAAAATATTCCCATCGTAGGTTGGATCAGCCGCTGGAGATAGGTTTATTGTTAGCAGATATTTTATTTAGTTTTTGAACACCCCCATACTCTTCAATAAATTAAGCTCGGCCACGAAACGCAGAAATACAGCTTGCTAAAATTACAAATCCGAAAGATATTTTAAACGCCAATGAAATGGTACTCATTAATGCGTGGCTATTTTGTGCTGAAAAGGTGCTGTCACCAAGGTAATAATGAACAATCAAGTTGATTAAGCTCATGCCAAATAAATTACCAATTGTACGAGATAAGTTCATTGAGGAAGATGCGACGCCTAGCTCACTTTTATCGACAGCCCCCATAATGGCGTTATTGTTTGGGGTTGAAAATAAGCCAAACCCAATCCCTAATAATAGTAGTGAGCCGCTAATGTAAGTTATGCTTGAACTAACCGATAGTTGGGACAGCATAAAAAAGCTAATCATGGCAATCATACAGCCAAATGTGGCAAGTAAGCGAGGCTGTATTTTATCGGCAAGTTTACCGGCTAGAGGCGCCATTATAGCCATTGAAACTGCTTGAAGTAATACTATTTGCCCAGCTTGTGCAGGGCTCAACCCTTTAATATATTGCAGGTATAAGCTTAATAAAAAGGCCAGTGAAAAGTTACTGGCATACATTAGAAATGAAGTCGACAGTGATAGGCTGAACACTCGGCTTTCTAAAAACATTTGTACTCTAATTAAAGGGCGTCGACTTCTACTTTGATGGACAATAAATAACATTAAACAGATGATTGAAAGCACGGTTAATAACCAGCCCGCTGTACTCGGTAAGTCACTCAGCCCTAATACTAAACACAGTGCAAAAAGCGAGAAAATGACGGTACCCCACCAGTCAAAGGGGGTTTTGGTATCATTTTTCCATTCTCCATGTAAAAACAACTTAATAGCAATGAGCAGCATAAGTACCAACGGAATTTGCGAGTAAAACACAGTGCGCCATCCCCATAGCTCTGTCAGCCAACCTCCTACTGCAGGCGCTCCACTGAGTCCTATGTATACACACGCCGCAGAAGTGCCGAGCGCCATACCTCGTTTGTTACTTGGCGTGACCGAAGTAATGATAGCAACCCCAATACCAAAAATCATGGCCCCAGCCGCACCTTGAATAAAGCGCCAAAAAAGGACCCACTCAATAGAGGTTGCTATCGCACACATAAACGAGGCGAGTGCATTTAAGCCTAAACCAAAAGTATAAACGCGTTTACGGCCATAGTTATCTGCAATTTTTCCGCACGGGAGCATAAATATGACACTACTGAGTAAATACAATGTAGGCATCCAAGCGATCATTTTTGCGCTTGCGCCTAAATCTTCAGCAAGATTGGGTATCGCGATGTTAACGCCTGCCATTCCAAGTGGACCAATAATGGATCCGAAGCAAATGATGATAAGTGCAATAGTCGTCGGGGGAAGTTTAAACAAGAAGGTATCCTTTTATACTCTGGGCTTAAAATACCACGAGATGGCGCTTGCCTCCACAAACTTATAAGACGGTTACAAAGAAGTAATAATTCATTCCTAATTCGGGGTCTTGTGTTCCAAGCTGTATATTAATTAACGGTTAGTATATTAACACATAGTTGAGAACATTTTTACGAGCTAACTTAAGAGGCCTATATGTGTCACTCAATTATGCCCCAAACTGGAGAGGTATATTTTTGGGGTGGTGAGCTCATAATACCCCTCCCTCTTTACTTGGCAAATAAAACAGGACAGACACATTTTTTTGCAAAATCCAAAGTATCAACTACTGTTGTTATATGGCTGTGTTGTAGTTGAGTATGGGTATTGAAAATTCATATCATAATGCCTCTTTTATCCGTGTTTGATCTGAATACTCAGTGTTATCTTCCATAAACCTAAACCAGCTTAAATAATTCTCAATGTAGTCTGTACCAATGCCATTAAAACGTCTTAACCATGCCTTCCATCGCATCATATAATTATTAAGTGTTTGGATATGGTAAATACCTTCTACCACTCTTTGGTTATCCAACCCAATCAAACGTTTATGGTCAATGTCGAGTTCTTTAGCAATACCTTTACACGATAAGTTTCCATCAGTACAAAGCACGGAGCCTGATGATAATAAAGGCTTCAATTGTGCTTGAATATTTTCTTTTGTATTTCGTATTAAAACCTTGTGAGATATATCACCACTACGATCAAGAGCAATGAAAATAGGAACTTTTTCGATTTTTCCACCACCACGTTTATGTGACTGACGGTTAATAGCCCTCTTACCTTTAAAAGATTCTGGTAAAGATGTTTCATCAGCTTCAATAACACCCGTTAGGACTGAAGGATTAAAGCTGGCAGGGGCTTTAATAAACATATGTCGCCAACGAAATGACGTTCTAAGTGTTATATCTAAAGCTTTAGCTGATTTTCTAAGGGATACGCCTTCCCACATCAATTTGGTATATTCGATCCACTTCTCAGCCTTTTTCATTCGGTAAAGTGGTGAGTCTGCAAGTGCATTAAATGTTTTGTTGCATGACTTGCACTTAAAGCGCTGAATTCCTTGCTTTGTCATTCCCCAGCGATTTAGATTATGTGAATCACAATGGGGGCAATGAGATATTGATTCTTCATGGTCAGCAATGGCTTGACCTACTTGGTTAGTGGCAATATTTGATTCAACTTCGTGGCGAAGCTTTTTAAGTTGAGCGTAATTTAAGTTGAAAATGTGATGTAGTATATTTTGAAACTGCTTGGAAGCCATGTTGCATCTGCCGTTATTAGGTTTCCATTATATTGAATATAGTTCACCAACACTGAAATACAACATAGCCTTATTTATACAGTATAGTTTGAAGTGTTGAGCATACCAAGGAAATTTTAAATGTTATATATCATCAAAGCTGACTGTATGTAGATTAAATTTTAACAACCAGATGAATTATAATACCCTATAGAATATGTAATATATTTCCGTGGGGAATTTTTGGTTAGATAGATGAGGGCTTAGTGAAACTGCTACCTAAAACGGAAATAAACTTCTGTTTTTTGATAGCGATAACCTAAATACCTATATAAGCAACTTTTCAAGATCTCTTTGAGTTGTAGTTTCCGATTAATGCTATTATTTAATAGGATTTTTAAACAAAATAAGTGAGATGAACGTGAGCATGAAACACGAACCAGAAGGGTGGGTAGTTTTAACTTATCAATCAATAGATGAAAAACCGTGTTACGTTATTTTTGTTCATGGAGAAGTGGGGATGCCTGGCGACTCAGCTCTGCCTCAACCGTGCTACCTCTCTTATCACTGTGCGGGAATTATTGGCTGTGGTCATAAATAGACAGCTCAATGTATGAGTTGCCCATCGACGGTGAAAATGGCTACACCTTCTTCACGGGTGCGTGTTAGAGAATCTGCTGAAAGAGGGCTATAGTGATGGTACACAGCTCACACGTTGATATACCTGATATGTAAGGTGGTTTTGTAATAATAACTTTAAGTTAATCTCAATAGAATTTCAGTGTCTGGGTAAGTTGGTCTAAAGGTGAGGCTGCTTCAATATCGAGTGTATTTGTATTCTTTTTTTGTTTTGCGCCAAATATACACCCCTCCAATCAAAAATAGAGCAACAATCAGAGGTGTCAATTTGTTGTCTGACTTCCAAGCTTGTTCAGATTCTTCATATGATCGAACAAGCTGCCCGTTAACGCTTAACTCAAAAAAATTATAATATATCGTCGAAGAGTAAATAGGTGAATGACTATCAGTAGCCTCATATAAAATAGTAACAATACGATTCTTTGAGCTTAAAAGAGATGATTTAACAACGTCTTGCCCATTTGATTTTGATGGGTAATTAAAATGCATTGGATCGTTAACAAAGCCAAATCGAATTCCATAACCGTATGCCTCAACCCACTCAACAGTACCACGTTTTTCTACAAGCTCACTTTTAAAAGGAAAGCCACTATTAACCTGATTTAGATTCACAAACCCGATGATTAGGCCTAAGGCTATGCTTATAATAGATATGAATGAATTTTTATAGTATGTGGATTTTGTCATTTAATACGTCTAATTTATATTTATAGTTTTAATTTTAAGGAATGATGGGGGGGCTCACTTCAGGGGCTGTAATGTGCCAGATGTAGTCGTTAGATTCAACTGAATACCCTTTGCGGGTCGTAATTTACCAAAAAATTTGCTAGGTTTATCTTACGGCGTGATGTTTTATTAACACAGGTTGTAATTAATGAGCCACTTGATGCTAAATCAACTGAATAGCTGGAAAGACTTAAAAAGATGATCACTGCTCTAATAATATCTTATGATGAATCAGAAAAAAGAATGTCTGTGTTATTCTTTAGCTTATGTTTGGAACATTTCATGTATAAATTAATGTTTACCCTAAACTGATCCGGATAAACCTTAAGCGATGCATATTCCTGCTGCTATATAGTAATGAATTAATCGTATGTTGCATAAATAATCCAATGCTTTTAGAATGATGAAAAATCAAAAAATCTTAAAGGTACTATATGCAATTCAACGTCACACGAAATGCAGCGAGTGTACTTTATAGTATAATAACCTATTTTTGTCTTGTTATTTCCATTCTAGGCCTTAGTGAGTTCATGCTTTATAAATATGAACTTATGAGTGTAATAACTCCTACGACAGCAATCATTTCAGCTCTAATTTTTCTAGCCCTACTTGTTTTGAAAAATATTGATTCCTCTATAAAATCAAAAAAGTTTTGTATCCCGCTAATTTTATTATGTTTTGTGTTTTTTTTGTTTATTCAATTTTCATTTTTGTTCCATATGGGTGTAAATGTGAATCTAGGCTGGGTTGATCGAAATCCATTTACTCTATCTTTAGCACCTCTTTTTTTGTTTATCATATTTTCAGCATTTTTAATTAAGATATATTTTAAAAACGTTCGGTCAGTTGATGGCAATCGTATTA
Organism: Pseudoalteromonas sp. APC 3893; assembly: GCF_030408095.1. Taxonomy (NCBI): domain Bacteria; kingdom Pseudomonadati; phylum Pseudomonadota; class Gammaproteobacteria; order Alteromonadales; family Pseudoalteromonadaceae; genus Pseudoalteromonas; species Pseudoalteromonas sp. APC 3893. Next base: position 13,824 of record NZ_JASDCD010000014.1, on the reverse strand, counting down.
AACTAGTAGCGTTTATTATTATTTTCTCTGGAACGGCAATCTGGCATCAAAGCTCCTTAAACGTAGTCAAAAATGAGGAAGCTATCGCAAGAGAAAGAGTCCATTTAATTGAATCTATGTTAAATAAAAGTCTTAGCTCACAAAAACAAGCAGTTGCTAGAATCAGAGAAAGGGTCGAAAGCCTCAGCTATGATAATTTCAAGGCTTTAGTAAATATTGACGCAAAAAGTTACACAAAAGACTATGAAGTAATTAAAGGTGTTTTGGTTGTCGACAAAAAGTTGGATTTCTATTCAGGTAACGACTTTGCAAAAACATTTTACGCTAATGGGATGCTTGAAAAGCCGACAATAAAAGCGTGGATGAGGCAGAGCTCAAAAGATATTCAGTTTGCTGTAAACTCATTAACTCTGAATTCAGAAATCCCTATACTCATGTTCTTAGCGCCTATCAAGCTTAGTGATGGCAGTAAGTTTTATTTGTTAACGCTATTAGATATGAATTTATTGTTGGAAAAGGATTATTTAAAGCATTTTAGCAAGTATGACACCTACATCGAGTTAACTCCTCAAGTATATTTCTCTGTAGATTTTAAAGATAAAAAAAGAGCAAGTCTCGCAGAGCTTAAATCAGGCTATAATTATTTCATTGCTAACAAAATTTCTGTGCAGGGCTTAGTTGATCATAATACATTTAGCTTTATAAACAATTATATAGCTATCCATCGAAGTACAGTTATAAATCAACTTATTCTCTGGCTTACTTTCGCTTTTGTCTTTGTCGTCGTTTTAATCGCTGATTCATCTAGGCTCGCAGAGCTCAGAGCTAAATATGATGAGGTTACAGGCCTTTTACGGCTAGAAGCCTTAAATCAAGTGTTCACAAACCTACAATCAATGAAAGTGATAAATGGCTTTTCAACTGCTGTTCTAAAATTAGATTTTTTTGAAGCTACATACAATACGCTCGGGCACAAAACTAGTGATCAGCTTTTAAAGGACGTTGCTCTGAGAATATCGAGTCGAGCCCAACACGATGACAATTCAATTATTGTTGCTAGAGGGACTGGAGATAGTTTTATTTTGTATTTTACTAATACACACCTTCCTGAATTAGAAGAGAAATTAAATAACATCTTGCTAGAGGTTTCCAAAGCATATTATTTAGGAAATATTGAATTGAATTTAACAGCTAGTTGTGGAGCTGTATATTACGAACAACTAGCCTCTTTTGACATTAATTATAATGTGCAACAAGCGAATATAGCTTTAGAGCAAGCAAGAAAGCATGGTGGTAATCAAGTTGAGCTCTACCAACAATCTATGGAAAATATTTATAAGGAAACTATTGAAATAAGAAATAATTTATACAAAGCGATTCAAAATAATGAATTAGAGGTCTTTTATCAACCTATTCATTGCTTGAATAACCAAACTATTACCGGAGTCGAAGCGCTAGTAAGGTGGCCACAAAAAGGAGGCTGGGTTTCTCCTGCTAAGTTTATTCCTGTAGCAGAAACAACAGAGCAAGTCGTTAGAGTGGGTGAGTTAGTCTTAAATAAAGTTATTAGTGATATAAAAAAGTATCCACAGCTACAAAATATTATTGTTGCTGTTAATTTTTCAACAAAACACATTGTGAAGAAAGATTTTTCTAGTAACTTAACTTCACTACTTACACAAGGGAATATTTTATTCAACAACTTTACAGTCGAAGTTACTGAGTCCTCTTTTCAGGAAAAAACGATATTAGAAAACACTCTGCATGACCTGATTGAATTAGGAGTAAACGTTGCTATTGATGACTTTGGCACAGGATATTCAAGTTTGTCTTCGCTCGCTAATCAACCAGCAAATATTATTAAGATTGACCGTGAATTTACTTTAGGAGCTGAGGTAGATTCAAAGGAAAGACGGTTATTAGACACTATAATAACTGCTTGTTTTGATTTGGGTAAAATAGTTGTTGTGGAAGGGGTTGAAGATGAAAGATTAATCAACTATTTAGCGAAACATAAAGACATTCGAATTCAAGGGTATTTTTTCTCTAAGCCTTTACCAATAGAGCAATTGATTGATTATATTAAAAATGCATGAAATAAGTTTCCCCTTAATCATCAACTTTAACAGCTAACTACCATCAAATAGTCATATGTTATTGTATAAACTACATGCCCATACAAGAGCTTATTTGACATATGTGATATGTCTTTTATTTTATATATATCAAGTCTCTGGGCAAGTTTGAACTAGGGGTAGTAACTATTGCTGATTAACTTTAGCTTACTATATCCTTTTAGGAATTATATTTAGCATGACTTACATACGAGAAATGAAAGTTGGTCAGCAAGAAATGTTGGCCGTAAGACACCGCCGCCGCCACACGCTTTGTCAGGTTTTAACTACATTGGGTGTTATATTTCTTACTACATTTGGGACTTTAAGCTTAATCAATGGCGCTTACTTCCTAGGCTCCACATTAATAATCAATGCCATTTTGGGCGTAGTAAACCTTTATCTATTAAAGCTAAGTGGCAATGTCGAACGAGCAGCGAGGGTTTTGAGCGGTATTCTACTTGTCTTATCAATGTGTTTATTAATCACAGGCGGTGAGAGTAATACTGGAATGTTATGGATTTACCCTATTGTTGCCATCAACCTCTTTATTAACCGTTTCTGGCCTGCTGTATGTGTGTTTGGTATTTTCAGTGCTGCCAGTATCTTGGTATTATTTACACCGCTGACTAGCTTGTTAATGACTAGCTACTCACTGGCTGAAGCAATTCGTTTTATGCTCACAATGTTGGCACTGAATGCTATCTGTCTCGCAGCCTTGCGTTCAGAGGAGCAGGCATACCAAACTATTCTGCAGCTGCATGCTGATGATATCCGTCAGATGGCTTATTACGACATGCTTACAGGTCTCCCCAATCGTTGGAGCTTTAAATTTAACCTAGAGGGTATGCTAACCCGAGCAAAGAAAGATAAACAACGCTTAGGTTTGTTGTATATTGACCTAGATAATTTTAAGCAGGTTAATGATCAGTATGGTCATGAAGCGGGTGACCGGCTGTTACTTAAATTCAGCGAGCAGCTTAGGGAAACTATTCGTCCTTCTGATGACTTGCACAAACCACAGGCAGAGATACTAGCAAGATTAGCTGGCGATGAGTTCGTTGTGCTATTACCCAACATCAAGGATCCACTTGATGCTAGCAACGTTGCAACACGTATCTTGAATATTTTTGAAGGGGGATTTAAGGTTGATGATTTTGATCACATGGTCTATGCCAGTATAGGTATAGCTGTGTATCCAGATATAACCACCGAGCCCTTTGATTTACTCCATAACGCTGATGCTGCAATGTATGACGCTAAAAATAACGGTCGTAATTGCTTTAGGTTTTTTACCCAAGAAATTGCTGACAAGCTGCAACAACGTCAGTTGATTGAGAAGGGCCTAAGGCTGGCTCTGAATGAAAAGCATTTCTCTTTAGTGTATATGCCAATATTTGACTGCAAAGATAACAGCATTGTTGCCGTTGAAGTGCTGCTTAGGTGTCAAAGTCCTGAACTAAAAGGGGTTGGGCCTAATCAATTTATTCCCGTGGCAGAAGCAACCGGTTTGATCAAAGATATCGATTTATGGGTCATCGACAATGCGTTACAAGCACAAGGTATTTTACAAAATCAGCACAATTTTAAAGGAAAGATCTGCATCAATATTTCAGGTGTAGAATTGCATAACGAGGCGTTTCCTATACAAATAAAAAAATTATTGGATTATCATAAAATTAAACCTGAAAGTGTTGAGCTTGAAGTAACTGAAACTGCATTCGTTGCAGGTGACATTACTTGCCTAAGGATCTTAAAAGCCTTAGATGAGCTTGGAGTGTCCATAGCATTAGATGACTTCGGAACTGGCTATACGGCATTTAATCAATTAATCCACTACCCAGCTGATTGCTTGAAAATCGATAGGTCATTTGTGAATGATCTCTTTTCAGAACGTGAGGCGCGTAATAAAATGGTGATGATAATTCAAAGCTTGGCCAAGCTCTACGATCTTCGTGTAATTGCCGAGGGTGTTGAAACAGAAGCTCAGTTAACATATTTAAGAGAACACGGCTGTGATTGGGCACAAGGCTACTATTTATCGCGGCCACTTGAATGGGGTGAATTACTTAAGGTATTAAAAACTTGAGTGGCTATCAATACTTATTACACAATAGCGCTTCATTTGTTATACACGATGAATTAGTAAAGCTTTTCATGGCGGTGTTGCCGCCATGTTGCCTAAAGCCTGTTCAGCGAGCTACCTTGAGAAATAAATGTCTGTCCTGATGTCTTGATCTTAAATAGGCTAACATCATTAACTAGAGAAACATCTTCTTTGTCACTAAATAGGTTTTTTCTTGCGGGAAGTTCACAAAGTAACGTAAACCACGCGTACCTTCACCTGACGGAAAAAGCAAGCCATTATCAACTAATGATTTTAAATCCCTCGTTGCGGTTACTGGTGGCGTCCCAGTAATCGCTCGATATTTTTCATTAGTTAAACCATCACGCGCAAAGCCGTTAGCGCCTACAGTGAAGATTTTTTTTGTTGTTGGTTGAGTTTGACTGGACTGCCCAGCTTTAACTAGACACTGGCTTATAACCTTAAAGTACAAACCGGAAGTAAACTTCTGTTTTTTGATAGCGATAACCGGACGGTCGTTTAAGCTCGTTTTTGGACAGAAACGCGTTAGAACTATTACCCTAAATCTTTTTTGTCAGATTAGGAAAAGTATATTGAGACCATAGTCTCTTGTTATGTACGTGCCAACTGCTTCCAAAACTTTTTTGCACTTGTTCTGGCGCTTTTTTCTGACTCAGTGATTGGATAGCTAATACGTTGGAGTAGCTTGTTCAAGCAAACTAAGATTGCCTTCATGTGTGAAAAAAGGCTAAATATGTCTTGAATTGTATGCCCATTACCAGCCACATCATAATCGCCATCTTTATGCGCAAGTAGGCTATCCCTTAACAATTTAACTCTATCGACTATACTTGAAGAGAGTAATTCATTAATGCATGTAATACATTCGTTAAAGGTCTCGTTAAACTCAAGCTTTCGGTCTGCAATGTATTGATCATGCCACCCACCATCTTCTTCATCAAGAACAACAGTTATTGGTGGTTTTGCGTATTCCTCTAGCAAGTGCTTTGATTGGAAACTCCTATCAACCAACTGGACTAGCAGCTGATGTAAGCTAAAATTAGATGATTTCGTTGATCTATCAAATAACCAAGCGTGAGTTTCAACAATCAAAGAGGCATACATTGTATCTTGTATAACATGAATACACCTTTGAACCTGTGGCTCCAAATGTTTAAAAGATTCATGCAAATCAATTGATGTTGATAACAGTTCTTTTCGTTCGAGTAGGTTGAAATAGCCAATCATCGCTGCATCAACTTGCTTTTTAAACTTCGGAAGCTGTTCTTTTCGCATTTTACCCTCAAAGTACATAACGCATAGTTCAGTTGCCAAGTGCTGGCGCTAATTTTTGGAGCCAAAATTCGTGACAGTACGATGTCAATTGGAACGTCTTGTGTACGCCCGACATGGGCATTGACTTATGAGGTGAAAGTTCTCTGTAGGAAGATCACCGTTTAAATAACACACTGTTATTAAACGATAACTACTAGCGAATGGCAAGGGCTAAATCGTGAGAGATAGTCTGGAGGAAGCCGCTAGCAAACCTGTGAGCTGATGAACAAAAACATCATATGAGGCGTAGGCTGGAGATGAGCTAGCACAAGATAGCGAAATCATGTGATCTAACGGCCACCATAAATGATGCAGTTGTGCAGAGAAAGTCGATGCACCTTATTCGGGGAAATCTGATAAACACGCATCCGCGCTAACGCTTGGAGATTACCAGTTAGGGACTGCTTGCTCAACCCTTGGCGCTCTGGTTGCTGCGACCTACAGCGAGCGAAATAGCAGTAAACAAGCGTTAGTTTAGACGCGCTTTATCGAGTAATCGCTAGAGTGATTTATCAGAAGTCAGCAGATGGCATAGTAGCCAAACGCCCATCGTAATGGAGGGGACACGGTGAAGGCCTGAACATCTTAACCAGAGGAGATACTACAAATGAACTTGAATTCACATAGCTCACCGTGTTGGTCGTAAAATCAAAGACAAAACACTCATGCGCCTACTCGGTAAGTATCTACGAGCGGGAGTAGCAGAGCGCGAAACAGGTCTGTGGTTTGAGTCAACAAAAGGCGTCCCTCAAGGTGGGCCATTATCCCCTTTGCTTTCCAACATTTTACTCGATGAATTAGATAAGAAGTTAACCTACAAACGCCTTAAGTTTGCACGTTAGGCTGATGACATAATCATTTTAGTAAAAACGAAAAACGAAGGGCTAATAATGCAACGGGACATTACTGCGTTTATCACTCAGCGATTAAAGCTCAAAGTAAATGAATCGAAAAGTCGGGTCAGTCCCGTATCAGGCTCGAAATTTCTCGGGTTTACCTTCCGTTACGGTCAAGTGCAGACCCATGAACAGGCGCTAAAGAAATTTAAAGCAAATGTAAGAGAACTCACTAACCGCAACTTGGGGATCTCAATGACCCTACAAATTCATAAACTCACACAGTATTTGCGCGGCTGGGGACACTACTACCTGATAGCCAACGCTTATCAGCTAATGGTGGATTTAGATCATTGGATCCGACGTAGGATAAGAATGTGCTACTGGCGGCAATGGCGTAAACCTCGCACCAAAGTACGCAGTTTAATGAAATTGGGTGTTGGCGAACGACTCGCCCTAGCCTGTGGTATCACCAGTAAAGGCCCTTGTAGAAGCTCTAAAACAAAAGGAATTAACATTGCGCTAGGCAATAACTACTTAGCTTCACAAGGTTTAGTGTCATTGAGGGATATTTGGAGCAATATTCATTACGGGAGATGAACCGCCCATTGCGGACCCGCATGATGGGTGGTGTGGTGGCTGGAGGTTAGAGACCTCCGGCTACCCGATTATGTGTTTTTAGAACTTTTTTTCTCATTTTTTGTAAGAACCCTAGCTATCTCAATAGCTGATTCAAATATTCTTGGGTCAAAGTTATCAGAGCCTAATTCCCTGAATGAAGAGTCCTTATCAATATTCCAATGCTGAAACACTTCTTTGACATCATCTGGTGTTACAACATCGCCGTAAACTTGGAGGTAAAATTTTCCGAAGGAGATTGCATGTAAACGGTCAGAGTTTTTTAACGACTCATTCATGTAAGACTTTCCTAATGAAAATGCATACTTCGATGAAGCCACTAGAAGACCAACACCAATTAGGCCTTTGATAGATAGCAGAATAATACCTGTGGTATCGACCTTGCCCCCTAAGCTTTCTTTAATAAGTAACAAAGCAGCAAGAACGCCGAGAATCAGCGCGCCATATCCTATCCCATACCATATATTCGCACTAAGTCCCAGTGAGGCTTCTTTTTTAGTGAGACGCTCTTCGGCTTCTTTGATAAATTCTGTTTTACTTACTTCTAATTTAGAAGCCTGCTCTTTTTGTGCCCTTTTCCTTTCCGTCCGTATTGCTAAGTTGTGCTCTACTGCTCGGTGAATATTCGACACTACCTTAGTTAAATTCTCATTCGAAAAGTCTGGAACCATTACCGCCAGTCTTTCTCGAAGAAAGCTAGGTATCTCAATATTACCAACGATTACTGGCATAAAGATTTTGCTATCTATAGCATCCATCTGCGCTTGAGCTACGGTGATCTCGCTAATCACATTCTTGGAACTCAGTGAGTCTTCCGTAATGATTGCTACGACTGCATCGGCCGCGTGCAAAAGCTCATTGAGAGCCTTAGAAATATTTGCCCCTACAGATAATGAGTCAACCCCTACAACATCGTGGCCGATTTCAATAAGCGCATCCTTTAAAGCACCGTGCAGAGCTTTATCCTGATGACTATGGGATATAAAGATTTTGCTCAAAAATTTCTCCTTTCTCTACACATAACATTTTAGTATTTATGCGACACGCAGTTTGTGTTGCATAATCGCTTGTTGGACTAAGGCGCTACCAGCTCAGTGTGTCAGAATTGGTGTTATTTATGCTATGGACTTTACCTATGTAGAAAAGCTTTTTATGACCTAGGCTTTATCAAGCCAATTTAATTGGTGTGCCTGTCATATCTAAGCTGTCCCTGCGTTACTTAACGTTTATTATATGTCCATTAAACCTAATGTTTGTCGGTTAAGCAATTATATTTTTCGTGCGTACAGTCGCCACTAGCCTGAGCAGTTAAGCAGGTTAACTAGTTGATTTGATGCAGCAAGCTAGGCCACTAACTCGTTCGAACTATTTCATTCGTTGCCACATCTAAATTTATCACTCCAATAAACCGTAATAAGCCAACCTTACACCGCTAACTTTCGCTTACGAAACGCATTAGCTAAAAAACCATAGTGGCGCAAACGTTGTTATTGGCCCTTTGAGCAAAATTCTCTAGCTTGTTTTGGGCAGAAATGAGTTGATTATGAATGACTGCTCATGGCACTTTTAAGAAGTTCGGCTTTGAGCGATAACCGGTCAGTGAAAAAGTTAAATTTATTCCTGTGCTTTGAGTAGAAATCTAATTTTGTCCGATAACATTAATAACCGCCGTTTTTGCAAGATAACAAGCTTAATTCCTAGCTATTTTAATTACTTGTTTACAAAGGTAATTATTGGTGGAATTATCAGGGTATGTAATATACACCGTTTTGGTGTTTTATTTTCAGCCCCTAAACCACCTACTTCAGTAGGTGGTTATCATCAAATAGGCTTTGCCTGTAAAAAGTACTCATGTTAATTCCTAAGTTGATTTTTAGCGAAGTCACAAAAGGAAAAAACATGAGTAGATACGAGAAAGCATCGCATGTGTATTGGCGATGTCAATATCATATAGTTTGGACACCGAAATATAGATTTAGGATCCTTAAAAACAAAGTAGGCAGGGATGTATACAGATGCATTCAGGTCTATTGTGAACAGCTTGGATGCAAAGTTGTTGAGCTGAATGTACAAATAGATCACGTACACTTAGTAGTAAAAGTGCCACCAAAGCTGTCAATTTCAAAATTAATGGGAGCATTGAAAGGTAAAATAGCGTTAAAAATGTTTAGTAAATATCCGTATTTAAGAAAGAATAAGTTATGGGGTAATCATTTTTGGCAGCGAGGGTATTTTGTTGACACGGTTGGCATAAATGAAGAAGTAATACGAAGATATGTCAGGCATCAGCAGAAAGAAGAGAGGCAAGAGCAAGCTCAGTTAACACTGGAGTAAACAACGCCCCCTTTTAAGGGGCTAATTCAAAGCCACCTTCTTTAGAAGGTGGATCTTTTACAAGCCATCAAAATGGTGTTCAATAAGCTATTAGTCATTTCAAGGGGTATGATTTGTACCAGTTAAGGTATTGGAATTTATTAAAAGAACTTAAGGCGCAAATTGGCTACCTTCACAATTATGCTTCAGATGATGAATGGACTGATAAAGCTCTCAATATTTTTATGGCAATCGCCTCTTCAGCGAGTATCGCAACTTGGGCAATATGGAAAGAGCATCAATTAGTTTGGGCTTGTATAATAGCTCTGTCTCAAGTTGTTACAGCAATAAAACCATTCCTACCTTATCAGAAACGCTTAAAAGCTATCTCTGAACTTAATAATCAAATACAAGCTATTTTCTTAGAAGCAGAAAGTATTTGGTATAAAGTTTCAGAAGGTCTCCTTACAGAACAAGAGATACATCAAGAAACTGTTAGACTAAAAGGGCGAATTATCGCTGCTGAAAGAGCTAGCCTAAATGGTTTAGTTTTACCACGCAAACATAAATTAAAAGTTGCTGCTGAGAAAGCCGCAGGTGAATATTTTACGGACAATTACTTAGGAGTATAAGAATGTCAGAAAAATCAAATAGTAAAGATAAAGTTATAGTGCCGAACACAGGTCGAAACTTACCAAATATGAAAGTCGATACCCCAATGCCAAAAGTAAAGCCACCTAAAGTACCAAGTTCAGATAATGGTAAAAGGAATGGCTAACAAGGCCTAAATTAGGACAGAATTAAATTAGCTAGTCACTCGTATTTAGCTTATTCAACTTTGTCTACTAGCTAAGCGTTATATTTATTCAGGAGTATTACTTTGAGCATTGATGCTAAAACCTTCATTAAAATCGGAATTATCACATTTGCAAGCGCGATAATCTTTTTAATTCAAACCTATGTATTCCCCAACGCAGGGAAAGATGACATTAGCAAATTCTCTGAATATTCATTTCAAATGAATTATTGGTCAGAAGAAATTCATGAGAAGTTTGATTTTATTAAATACTCACATAGCTATAAGAACCTTTCTTTGTACACTGGCCAGAAAACGGTTAGTAAAAAGTTCTTTGATGATATTGATGAATATCATTATCAAGTTAAGGGAATGCTTAGGGTATTAAAGCGACATGCTGGCGTTGCTGTAAATACTATGGGAGATTCAGAGCCTTTATTAAATAAAGCAGGTAGTGAACTCGGACTAGAAAAATTGAAGCTAGTACATGAGAACTACAAAGAGCTTGATAAGCACCTGGCAATATATTACGAAAAACTAAAAACTATTGAAGATTACATGCCTGAACTTAGAGATGCATTTACATATCAAGGCAAGAGTTTATCAGAAGACGACAAGATTGAACTTACTGTAAAACAAATTGAACTGTTGAAGTCGTTATATTCTAACGAAGAGCTTTTTCTAAAGCATGGTTCTGATCCATTTGAATTTGTTAGGGATTTTGCAAGTGCTTCTGATAAAATTTTGATGGATTATAGGGATATTAATACCGCTTATAATAATGTAGTCAGCCAAGAACAAGACATTAAAAATTCTATTATTCTATTCCTAATTTTTATTGCATCATATTTCACTTTTAGAAAAGAGAGTCAACCATAAAGATAAAAAGCTGTTTAAAAAGGGCAAAGTACAGTTGGCTTTTGCTCCTTCGTCGCTTATTTTAGCCAACTGCAATTTGTCGCTTAAAACGGCGTTATGATTTTCGAGGGAGTTATGGAATCTTTAGTTAGCGAAGAATATATAGTACCAGTAGTTTCCGCGATCATATCAATGACTACTGCGATAATTGCTTTGGTTGGTTTGTCCTTTACTTATCGTAAAAATAAGTTTGATAATCGACTTGCGCTCGACAAGGAGCTTTTCGAAGCAGCGATCTGAAAACTTGAATCTGCTTTTGAAATGCTGACACAAGGTATGGCAGAAAATGCTCTTGCTGTAAGTGATCGATCAAGTTGGATTATGTGTGCGCGAGAAATAGAAAAGTTCAAAGTATTTAAATCAAAACTGGGTACCGAGCACTACCAGTTAGTACTTGGTTCAATTGAGGAATATTGGAGTCATAAGTTTTACGATGTTGTTGGTAAAAATGACTTAATTCAGCAAGGTTACTACCAAGGACTTCACGCCGGTTCGGTGCTAATTGTATATGCGTTTGCTAGTTGGAAAAGAGATCAAGAATGTCCAATCGATACTGTAGATTATGAGCAACTATTAAAGCAATCATCTGTTTTTCAAGGGCGTTATGGGCTTAAAGCATACGTCAAAAACGACAGAGAGTACTCCCATTTAGTACAATCATAACAAACTGTTCAAGAGGAATTCGCAACTCGTGATATTTTTCTATGCGTTGGATTTAGTGTTTAAAGTGGTATATGGCGGCTTAAATATTACGTTGCTCACCCCTAACAGCCCCTTTGTACCAATGTCTGCAAATGACACACAGCAGTCCTTCGTCTATAACGCGTTTATGTCCAAATGTGCTCCCGTCGGTTGTTAATACCGCTTGTATTAAACTATATGTAAGCGTATAGCTAACGACACCTAGCTTTGCTAAAGTTCCAAGGCAGCAGTGGATCAAGGTTATCTGGCCGCTCTGCAATATGTTGCAAGCACGTCGAGATGTAGTCATGCACCACAAGGTCATTTGCCTTTGCGGCTTCAACAAGACTATAAAGTATAGCGCTGGCATGTGCACCATTGCAGGTATTTGAGAATAACCAGTTTTTTCGCCCTATTACGAACGGTTTTATGGCTCGCTCTGCACGGTTATTATCAATACTGAGCCTGCCATCATCGAGGTAACGCCGAAATTTCTCAAACTGATTTATCGCATAGGTAATTGCTTTACCTAGCGCCATTTGGGGAGGGATTTTATCTTTGTGTTTGAGTAACCATTGATACAATTCATCAACGATTGGTTTGGCTTTTTGCTGCCTAACGGTGAATTTTTCATCGGCCAGCTTACCTTTGATGGCTTGCTCAATACCATAGAGTTTGCGAATAAGGTTAAGTGCAACATCCGCTTTAACGGTTTTTTTATTATTGCCTTTGGCCTCGATGAACTTACGGCGTATATGGGCTAGGCACGCAACCAGTGTTGCATTCGTTTGCTCGTAAGCCTTGTAGCCGTCAACGTGCATGTAGCCTTGGTAACCATCAAGGAAATCAACCGCACATTGGCCTGCACGACTATTATGGTAATCAAACAGGACAATATTAGTGCCTTTACCCGGTTTATCATCGCCGCAGCAATACAGCCACATATAGCTGGTTGCTTTATCTGCATTAATGACGTTTAACGGGGTTTCATCGCCGTGAATAACCGGTTGAGATAACAACACGTCTTTTAAGCGTTTATACAGAGGGGACAACAGGTCTGCGCAGCGCAACATCCAGCTCGACATCGTTTGTCTGCTCAACTCAATACCAATATCGGCTAACATTGTTTCTTGGCGATAAAGTGGTAAGCCAAACTGGTATTTACACATGATTATTTGGCTCAGCAGGCTGGGGGTTGCGATGCTTTTTGGAATAGGGGTTGCAGGCATTAGGGCGGTTTTTACTACACTTTCAATCCCTTCTCGCTCACAGTGACGACACGTATATTTTGGGCGAATGGTTTTGATTACTTTGATATGCGCTGGTACAAATTCCAGTGCTTCACTGCTGCTTTCACCCATTTTATGAAGGGGGCTTTGACAGCAATCACATATTTTGTCATCCTCTTCGAGGTCAACAACCACCTCAATTCGCGGCAACTGCGCCGGCAGTGGGCGGCGTTTCGGTTTGGCTTTTTCTTTCTTTACTGAGGGCGATGTAGCCAATAGCGCTTTATCATGTTCATCGAGAGTGTCTTCTGCTTCATTGAATACTTCGCCTGCACCCGGCATCTTTTCAGATTTCTTGGCGTACTCTTTGGCAAGTTTTGCGTTATAAGCTTGCAGTAATTCGTGAATTTTCGCATCTTTTTCAGCTAACTCTTTATCTTTTTTAGCAACGACTTGTTGCAACTCAAGCCACATGCGCTTGAGTTGTTCTGGGTGGTTAGGAAGTGAGTGTGCATCAATTTTCATGTTCGCAATTTAACAGAATTTGACGTTGCTTTCTTGCTTGACGCAAAGATAAAACAGACGGTGTGGCAACGATCATTTACTGTCAATATGATCGATTAGATCACCGATTGATACTGCAATTCTTCGTGACCAAGCACATCATATCCCGACAACAACCAATCCAGTTGCTCTGGACTGAGTTCAAATTCTTGCAGACTTGCTTTGTTTGGCCATTTGAACTTTTGTTTTTGTCGAGTAGCCAGACCCGATTACTCGAGCCCAGCCCTCTAAGAACGGTACGTGCGAGTTTCCCCGCATACCGCTCAAGTCGTTATAACGCCATGTAGGATGGCGCAGCAGTATTTTGACCCCT